>NZ_AMRI01000066.1 GCF_000299915.1 Gallaecimonas xiamenensis 3-C-1 | reverse complement strand
TTATCCCCGTGGGCACGGGGAACGCAGGTTTTTTCCGCGATACCACCAGGCATCAACCGGTTTATCCCCGTGGGCACGGGGAACGCCATCACGCCCCCTTGAAGTTGCAGTGCTGCAACGGTTTATCCCCGTGGGCACGGGGAACGCCCGCCTTCAAGGCGGGTTTTTTATTATCCAACCGGTTTATCCCCGTGGGCACGGGGAACGCTGGTTTTTTGTGATAGCGGAAATGATATTTGGCGGTTTATCCCCGTGGGCACGGGGAACGCAGTCGACAGCTCGCGCCGATGCTGACTCTG
>NZ_AMRI01000065.1 GCF_000299915.1 Gallaecimonas xiamenensis 3-C-1 | reverse complement strand
TATCCCCGTGGGCACGGGGAACGCCTCATGGTGGTCTCGACCAGTTGAATTGTTACCGGTTTATCCCCGTGGGCACGGGGAACGCCCGGCCATAACTAAAGCAGGCATGATTTACCCCGGTTTATCCCCGTGGGCACGGGGAACGCATTTACTTATGTATACATTATGCGCAGTACGACGGTTTATCCCCGTGGGCACGGGGAACGCAGAGCCGTAGAAAATGCCCTGGTCGCTGGCATCGGTTTATCCCCGTGGGCACGGGGAACGCTGTGTTAAATCCGGTGGCTACCTTGATGATGGCGGTTTATCCCCGTGGGCACGGGGAACGCTGGTTGCCCCGGTAGCCACACTGTTACCTCAACGGTTTATCCCCGTGGGCACGGGGAACGCTGTTTTAAATAAATGGTCTGGTAAAG
>NZ_AMRI01000064.1 GCF_000299915.1 Gallaecimonas xiamenensis 3-C-1 | reverse complement strand
TATCCCCGTGGGCACGGGGAACGCCTCTCTGCGCATTGCATATTCATCATTGATAGCGGTTTATCCCCGTGGGCACGGGGAACGCTTCCTGGCCGAGGTCAGGTGCGCCCAGGTCGTCGGTTTATCCCCGTGGGCACGGGGAACGCTTCCTGGCCGAGGTCAGGTGCGCCCAGGTCGTCGGTTTATCCCCGTGGGCACGGGGAACGCTTCCTGGCCGAGGTCAGGTGCGCCCAGGTCGTCGGTTTATCCCCGTGGGCACGGGGAACGCTTCCTGGCCGAGGTCAGGTGCGCCCAGGTCGTCGGTTTATCCCCGTGGGCACGGGGAACGCTTCCTGGCCGAGGTCAGGTGCGCCCAGGTCGTCGGTTTATCCCCGTGGGCACGGGGAACGCTTCCTGGCCGAGGTCAGGTGCGCCCAGGTCGTCGGTTTATCCCCGTGGGCACGGGGAACGCTTCCTGGCCGAGGTCAGGTGCGCCCAGGTCGTCGGTTTATCCCCGTGGGCACGGGGAACGCTGCTATCCAAATTTCGCCGCCGTACTTGCGTACGGTTTATCCCCGTGGGCACGGGGAACGCGCGCTGACGTTGGGGAACCGACCGTTGGCA
>NZ_AMRI01000063.1 GCF_000299915.1 Gallaecimonas xiamenensis 3-C-1 | reverse complement strand
TATCCCCGTGGGCACGGGGAACGCCTCCCCCCACTTTTCCTGCTGGCGGATCCTCTCGGTTTATCCCCGTGGGCACGGGGAACGCACGCCAAACCCTACTAACGCCGCCCTAACTGTCGGTTTATCCCCGTGGGCACGGGGAACGCCGCTATACAGCGGCGAGCGCGTGACCATATTCCGGTTTATCCCCGTGGGCACGGGGAACGCGTTGATACCACGCCCCATTACCGGTCCCTCATCGGTTTATCCCCGTGGGCACGGGGAACGCCTCCCCCCACTTTTCCTGCTGGCGGATCCTCTCGGTTTATCCCCGTGGGCACGGGGAACGCCTCCCCCCACTTTTCCTGCTGGCGGATCCTCTCGGTTTATCCCCGTGGGCACGGGGAACGCCTCCCCCCACTTTTCCTGCTGGCGGATCCTCTCGGTTTATCCCCGTGGGCACGGGGAACGCCTCCCCCCACTTTTCCTGCTGGCGGATCCTCTCGGTTTATCCCCGTGGGCACGGGGAACGCCTCCCCCCACTTTTCCTGCTGGCGGATCCTCTCGGTTTATCCCCGTGGGCACGGGGAACGCGACCAGATAGCGCTGCTGGCGCTGGAATGG
>NZ_AMRI01000062.1 GCF_000299915.1 Gallaecimonas xiamenensis 3-C-1 | reverse complement strand
ACATAACGCCGCATTAAGGTGTGAGCAGCGCTTGGCTATACTTGAGCGAAGCGAAACTGCCAAGCGTTGCGAATCACTCTTGAATGCTTTGTTATGTGCGTGCTAAACGGTAGCGCCTTACCGTACCCTCACTGTCATCTGTGTAGTTACCGAGGTATTCACCACCACAGTTTTCGATGACCTTTTGAGACGCGGGATTGTCAATTGAGCAAGTAACAATAACTGAATCAATGACAACATGGTCTCGCACCCAAGCAAGCAGAAATGAGGCTACACCCTTACCACGAGCTGACGGTCTAGTTTCGTAGCCAACATGACCAATGACATTTTCTACATTGGCATTAGTACCTTTGCGAACTCGGATTGCACCTAAAATTTCGAAGTTCGATACACAGTAGTAAGTTGTACTAGGTAAATATCCCTTTGGCAACTCGGAGATTGCCTTAGAACGTTCGACCAAACCTGACAAATAAGCTGTCGGATCTTGCTCCACACCCGAATATTTTGGAATACCCGATTCTAGGCATTCTTTCGCATAACTCGCTAATATTGGGGCCAAATCAGGGTTGGCCTCTACCACTTCCATGTCAATTTTCCTCATAAGCACATAACGCC
>NZ_AMRI01000061.1 GCF_000299915.1 Gallaecimonas xiamenensis 3-C-1 | reverse complement strand
CATGGCGACGATGGCCCGGAGGGCGAGAACCAGGGAGGGTTCGAGTAACCCCTGGATGGCCGAGCCGGAAACAACTACCAGGGAAGGTTTCACTCACCAGGTTATGCAAATGCAACCAAGCGCGTGCAGGGGCGCCCCCCTGCAATAAAGACGCTATCAAGCAGAGTCGCTTTATCAACAGCAGGTGGCCCAGAGCCAGGGAAATCCAAGGGGAGCCGGGGCAATCGGCAACAGAACTTAACCTTGGGAACCCAACAAACGGAGATCCCATGGACATCAACATGCTTCACCAGGGTGCGCTGTGCTGCACCCGCCAGGGGACAGGCTGGGTAGTGGCGGTGGACAGGGAAAACCGCATCGTCCGGCTCAAGGACCAGAAAGACAGCCATATGTTCGAAGTGGACATCAATGCCGTGATGGACGAGCCCCAGATCCACACCCCCGAAGACGGCTACTATTAAACCCCCGAAGCCCAGCCCCAAAAGCTGGGCTTTTTAATGCCCCACGACCCTAATCGGAGCTTTCGAAAACGCCGAACATCGAGGCGCATGGCTTTCCGCCCGTTAAGTGCAGCGCCGAGGTGGCGGGAGCGTGAATGGGCACGAGGCATGGATGCCGAGTGAGCGGAAGAAGGGCAGGATGCCCGTG
>NZ_AMRI01000060.1 GCF_000299915.1 Gallaecimonas xiamenensis 3-C-1 | reverse complement strand
TCCCCGTGGGCACGGGGAACGCTTTATTTCATGGATAAGAAATCTGAGCAGATCCGGTTTATCCCCGTGGGCACGGGGAACGCGTTGATACCACGCCCCATTACCGGTCCCTCATCGGTTTATCCCCGTGGGCACGGGGAACGCCTTGGCCGGCTCCGTCCCCTCTGAGCCGGTGCCGGTTTATCCCCGTGGGCACGGGGAACGCAGAGCCGTAGAAAATGCCCTGGTCGCTGGCATCGGTTTATCCCCGTGGGCACGGGGAACGCAGAGCCGTAGAAAATGCCCTGGTCGCTGGCATCGGTTTATCCCCGTGGGCACGGGGAACGCAGAGCCGTAGAAAATGCCCTGGTCGCTGGCATCGGTTTATCCCCGTGGGCACGGGGAACGCAGAGCCGTAGAAAATGCCCTGGTCGCTGGCATCGGTTTATCCCCGTGGGCACGGGGAACGCAGAGCCGTAGAAAATGCCCTGGTCGCTGGCATCGGTTTATCCCCGTGGGCACGGGGAACGCAGAGCCGTAGAAAATGCCCTGGTCGCTGGCATCGGTTTATCCCCGTGGGCACGGGGAACGCGTGTCACTGGTGTCCAGTGCATCTGCGATTCGCGGTTTATCCCCGTGGGCACGGGGAACGCTGTGTTGGTTCGTTGGTTATGGACTTGGT
>NZ_AMRI01000059.1 GCF_000299915.1 Gallaecimonas xiamenensis 3-C-1 | reverse complement strand
TTTATCCCCGTGGGCACGGGGAACGCTATGCACGGAATGTCATAAAACATATCTAGCACGGTTTATCCCCGTGGGCACGGGGAACGCTTGGAGCAAACGAAAGGCCACCCGAAAGTGGCCGGTTTATCCCCGTGGGCACGGGGAACGCATGCATCGAGCAACCTGGCGTTTTTTGATGAGCGGTTTATCCCCGTGGGCACGGGGAACGCTTCCTGGCCGAGGTCAGGTGCGCCCAGGTCGTCGGTTTATCCCCGTGGGCACGGGGAACGCTTCCTGGCCGAGGTCAGGTGCGCCCAGGTCGTCGGTTTATCCCCGTGGGCACGGGGAACGCTTCCTGGCCGAGGTCAGGTGCGCCCAGGTCGTCGGTTTATCCCCGTGGGCACGGGGAACGCTTCCTGGCCGAGGTCAGGTGCGCCCAGGTCGTCGGTTTATCCCCGTGGGCACGGGGAACGCTTCCTGGCCGAGGTCAGGTGCGCCCAGGTCGTCGGTTTATCCCCGTGGGCACGGGGAACGCTGGCGCCTAGGGCCGCTGGCACAGCTATGGCGCGGTTTATCCCCGTGGGCACGGGGAACGCCCAACCTTCACGCCGGATGGGTTCTGTGATGGCGGTTTATCCCCGTGGGCACGGGGAACGCAGCTCCATCCTGGTGCCCCACTCCCTCTGGGCCGGTTTATCCCCGTGGGCACGGGGAACGCAAGTCCCCCCTCACCCTATTACTCCCAGCA
>NZ_AMRI01000058.1 GCF_000299915.1 Gallaecimonas xiamenensis 3-C-1 | reverse complement strand
TTCAAATCCTCTCGCGCCGACCATAAAGAGAAAAAGCCCTCACCGCAAGGTGAGGGCTTTTTCTTTTGTCTTGCATCCGGCCCTGGCCTGGTGGATGCTCAGGCCATGCTGACTCGTACCGTTTTGCCCCAAGCCCAGATCATTATCGCCATCCCCAGCATGGCGGTATAGGACAGCATTTTGCATCTCAACCCGCCCTGGAAGGCGGGTTTTTCGTTTTTCAGGGCCAACGCAAGGAGTAGCACCATGGTACCTCGACTGCATTTTTTCTGTGGCCTGGCCGGCGCCGGAAAATCCACCCTGGCCAGGCAGCTGGCCGAAGCTCCAGGGCACCTTTTGCTCAGTGAAGACCAGTGGTTGGCAAGCCTCTACGGCCTCGAGCTAAACACCCTGGCCGATTACGGCCGCCTGGCCCCGCGCCTGAGAACCGCCCTTAGCCCCCACCTGTTGGCATTGCTCGAACAAGGCCTCAGTTTAGTGCTGGATTTTCCCCTTAATACCAAGGCCAGCCGCGCCTGGGCCAAAGACCTTGTGGCGCAAAGCGCCCTGCCCCATCAACTGCACTGGCTGGACCTGGCGCAGCCCCAATGCCTGGAACGGCTGCTGGCCCGCAATGCCCGGGGCGAACATCCCTTCGCTCCGACCCAGGAGCAGTTTTCTGCCCTGTGCGGTTACTTTGAGGCGCCAGGGGCCGATGAGGGTTTTTGCCTGCTTCGCCACCAAAGTGGTTAAAGGGCTAGCAAGGCGGGCAGAAAGGCAGCAAACAAACGGCCTTTTTGAAAACTTTACTTGCATCAGACCCTTAAATCGGGGACATTAGCGCCCGCTGCACGGCAAGTCCCCACGCTTATTGCAGCAA
>NZ_AMRI01000057.1 GCF_000299915.1 Gallaecimonas xiamenensis 3-C-1 | reverse complement strand
GGCCGACGGCAAGGAAACCCGCGAAATCGACGGCCGCCACTACGTGCTGGAAAAGAGCCTGACCGCCGACTTTGCCCTGGTCAGGGCCTGGCAGGCCGACAAGTACGGCAACCTCACCTTCCGCAAGACCGCCATGAACTTCAACCCGATGATGGCCACCGCCGGCACCATCACCGTGGTGGAAGTCGAAGAAATCGTCGACGAGCTGGACCCCCAGTTCATCCACACCCCGGGCATTTACGTGAACCGGGTGATAAAGGGCGAATTTGAAAAGCGCATCGAGCAGCGCACGGTGAGGAGTTAAGCCATGGCACTTTCCCGCGAACAGATGGCGGCCCGGGTCGCCAAGGAACTCAAGGACGGCTACTACGTCAACCTGGGTATCGGCATTCCCACCCTGGTGGCCAACTACATTCCCGACGGCATCGAAGTGATGCTGCAATCGGAAAATGGCCTGTTGGGCATGGGCAGCTTCCCCCTTGAGGCCGACGTGGACGCCGACCTTATCAATGCCGGCAAACAGACGGTGACCACGGTGCCCGGCGCCAGCTTTTTCAACTCCGCCGAGTCCTTTGCCATGATAAGGGGCGGCCATGTGGACTTGACCGTGCTGGGGGCCTTCGAGGTGGATGTCAGCGGCAATATCGCCAGTTGGATGATACCCGGCAAGCTGGTCAAGGGCATGGGCGGCGCCATGGACCTGGTGGCCGGTGCCGACAACATCATCGTCACCATGATGCACGCCGACAAATACGGTAACTCCAAGCTGCTGCCCCAGTGCGAGCTGCCCCTGACCGGGGCCGGTTGCATCAAGAAGGTGCTGACCGACTTGGGGTATTTCGAGATAGAAGACGGCGCCTTTGTGCTTAAGGAGCGGGCCCCTGGGGTCAGCGTCGAGGAGATCCGCGCCAAGACCGCCGGCACGCTTATCGCTGCCGACGA
>NZ_AMRI01000056.1 GCF_000299915.1 Gallaecimonas xiamenensis 3-C-1 | reverse complement strand
CTGCCGCTATCACTTCCGTACTGGCCAAGACCTACGGCGGTGCCGCCAAAGCGTTCGACCAGATCGATAACGCCCCGGAAGAGAAGGCTCGTGGTATCACCATCAACACCTCTCACGTAGAGTACGATACTCCTACTCGTCACTACGCCCACGTTGACTGCCCCGGCCACGCCGACTACGTCAAAAACATGATCACCGGTGCTGCCCAGATGGACGGCGCTATCCTGGTAGTTGCTGCCACCGACGGCCCGATGCCGCAAACCCGTGAGCACATCCTGCTGGGTCGCCAGGTAGGCGTTCCTTACATCATCGTGTTCATGAACAAGTGCGACATGGTTGATGACGAAGAGCTGCAAGAGCTGGTCGAAATGGAAGTACGTGAGCTGCTGAGCCAGTACGACTTCCCCGGTGACGACCTGCCTGTGATCAAAGGTTCCGCTCTGAAAGCGCTGGAAGGCGACGCCGAGTGGGAAGCCAAGATCATCGAGCTGGGCGAAGCCCTGGACACCTACATCCCCGAGCCGGAGCGCGCTATCGACAAGCCGTTCATCCTGCCCGTGGAAGACGTGTTCTCCATCTCCGGCCGTGGTACCGTAGTTACCGGTCGTGTAGAGCAAGGCATCATCAAAGTTGGTGAAGAAGTGGAAATCGTCGGTATCAACCCGACCACCAAAACCACTTGTACCGGCGTTGAAATGTTCCGCAAGCTGCTGGACGAAGGCCGCGCTGGTGAGAACGTAGGTGTTCTGCTGCGTGGTACCAAGCGTGACGAAGTAGAGCGTGGTCAGGTCCTGTGTAAGCCGGGCTCCATCAAGCCGCACACCAAGTTCGAATCCGAAGTGTACGTGCTGAGCAAAGAAGAAGGTGGTCGTCATACTCCTTTCTTCAAAGGCTACCGTCCGCAGTTCTACTTCCGTACCACTGACGTAACTGGCACCATCGAGCTGCCGGAAGGCGTAGAGATGGTAATGCCTGGTGACAACATCCAGATGGTAGTAGAGCTGATCGCTCCTATCGCCATGGATGAAGGTCTGCGCTTCGCTATCCGCGAAGGTGGCCGTACCGTAGGCGCCGGCGTAGTTGCCAAAATCATCGCCTAATCGCG
>NZ_AMRI01000055.1 GCF_000299915.1 Gallaecimonas xiamenensis 3-C-1 | reverse complement strand
CTTGTATGGTTGATTCTGCTCGATTTTGGGTAAATTGGAGGCCCACCCTCAACGGCCATTGAGGGCCTTTATGCAGCAGCTCGGTGATTGGCCGGCTCCTCTTGCGAGAGACCGATAACAAGTGGGTAGCGCTGCATAACTCCGAAGCGATAACTCGAACAGTCATCGGGGCCTCGAGCCCGCATAGCAAGGCAGAGTCAGCTTATTACCATGAACGACAAAAACCAACTTCAGATCCATGTCGGCGTCGATGTCGGCAAGTCCAAACTGGACATCGCCTTTCATCCTTTGGACCTCCATTTCAGCGTGCCCAACGACGAGGAACACATCCAGAAGATCATCCCGATCCTCAAGCAGCACCACGTGCAAAGCATCATGGTTGAGGCGACGGGCCGCTATGAACATGCCCTGGTCTTCGCCTGCGACAAAGCCGAACTCCCGATCATCGTCGTCAACCCCATCCAAGTTCGCCGCTTCGCCCAGGTTATCGGCGTGCTGGCCAAGCCCGACAAGATAGATGCAGCCGTTATTGCCCGCTTCGCTGCCACCATTCGGCCCGAGTTCAAACCTATCCCTGATGAACAATCCAGGTTAATCAAAGATTTACTAATCAGGCGGACACAGCTCCTAGAGATGTCCATCATGGAGAAAAACCGCCTGCAGATCCTCCCCAAGGCGCTCCATGCCTCGATAACGGCATTGCTGAAGACCCTGGAAAAGCAAATCGAGGCCATCACCAAGCAGTTGGATATCCTGGTCGTGCAGGCCAAGCACTGGCGCACCAAGTCCGAGATCCTGACCAGCGTCCCCGGTGTAGGTAAAGTATTGGCTTATACCTTGCTCAGCGAACTGCCGGAACTGGGTAATCTCAATCGCAAGGAGATAGCCGCCTTGGTCGGTGTGGCGCCGATGAACAAGGAGAGCGGCTCATACCAAGGCAAACGCCGTATCCGAGGAGGCCGCCACCGGGTACGTACCGTGATGTTCATGGCCATGATGTCGGCCATTCAATGCAACCCGGTTTTCAGCCGCTACTATGCCCATCTGAAGGCTGTCGGGAAGCTTCCCAAAGTGGCGCTCATCGCCTGCATGCGTAAGCTCATCGTCATCCTCAACACCATGGTCAAGAATGGCGAGAAATGGTGCAAAAAAGCGGCCTAATCTATTGACGAAATGCCACAGTCACTTGTTA
>NZ_AMRI01000053.1 GCF_000299915.1 Gallaecimonas xiamenensis 3-C-1 | reverse complement strand
TTGACGAAATGCCACAGTCACTTGTTAGGCTTTTTTATATAACCCATAGCTCTTTATCTACCCAAATGGTCATTGACTCAAATTGGTCGGAGTTATCGACAAGATGCATTTCTATATTGTTTTCAAATGTTAAAACAAGAAGCTTGTCACTTCGGATTTCCACATTTTTAAGATTAACATTAAAGATGTTTTTGAATTCAGGAGATGGCCATTGGTCATTTTTCCAAGAGCCTATTACTGAACCATTTTTTATTAGAGTTACAGGTGTTGCTATCTGAAAACTGGCATTCCCAATAGAGAATTGGAAATCGTATTGCCCAATTCTAAATTGGGTAGTGGCCTCGCCAATGTTGGCGGATAAATCTAGGTCGGATGGGAAACGGTACATAAGCCTAACTTCCCACTAAGGGGCGATAACACACGGGCTAAAATTAGGAGCGAAGTGACGCAGCCCATGTGTTATCGTCCCAGCGAGCGGAGCGAGAGCCTTGAGTGGCTTGTTATGGTGCAATGATGTCATGGCTTATTTCTATGTATGCAGTTGCAAGCCAGTTCTCTCGATATCCGTACGTAACGATGCTATTACTTACAACATCCTTGCTCCGGTAGCAAAAGTGATAATCTATCAATTCTGAATTTTCATTGGGATAACCTGCCAACATGCCCGAGAAGACAACATTTTTCTGATTGTCATTCACTTCTAAAAAAAAGCCAAGCTGGTTTGCCTTCTTATAACTCTTATTTATTGTGATAGTTGTGCATACCTTAGATGGGTCTGTATATTGATTTTTTACTGATAGATTAAACTGATTGGCATTTTCATGAGTCAGAACTAGCTGCTCTCTATCTATGCTAGTTGCTGAAGATAAGCAGCTAAATACCATTAGAAATAGCGGAGTTTTATGCATATTTTACCTTGCGCGCCATAACAATAGTTATGAAGCCGGCTTCTTTTCACTCATTAGACCAGCAACATAATTTGTTGATAATAAAAAACTATAAGCAAACGTTATGTATGAAAACGAGCCGGCTCGTTTTTACGCAAACCAGGCTCGTTATCTTCAGGTCCGAGTACTAAAGAAGTGATTATTTATCAAACATTTCGAGTGGTCATACCGGGCAAAGCGAGCCTGGCGTTGTTTGAAAGCGAGCCATTTCTCGCTTGGGGTTGCAGATACACTGTACAGCCATCCAGAAACCTGAACGGTGCTTGCTGCCTCTGCCCTACCCCATTCCACTTAATCAGGTGCAACGTATGCGGGCTTTGGGAAGGGGGTGACTGTGGATAATGCCGAGTGAGGCGCAGTGGCGATAGCCAGCAGGGTAAAGATCAAGGTGCTCTATGTTGGGCCGGCCATCAGGGAAACATAACGAAAAGCAGCAGGCGGGCTAAAATACTTATCTATCAGTCATATAGCTCAACAATAAAGGCTGCCAACACTGATGCTACCGCCCTTGGGTGTGGTCCCCAAAATCCCTTTGCTTATTCCCGGCAGTCCTGGCCACTCCATCAAGCATTCACATCAACGCAACGTAAGCCACCATAACCACATCAAGGCTGCGGGTAAACCACTTGGCATCAAAGTCTCGCACAGCAGTGATACGTCTGACTTACCTACCGGAAGGTCATCGCAAGGCAAAGACATCGCCCTACTCCCAACTAAAAAAGCCGCCCTGTGGCGGCTTTTTATCAATCGGGGTTGTTGAGCTAGCGCCTTGGTTAAAAACCGGCCCCATTGCGCCAACAACGCTGCTGATCAAAGTCATGAACCAAAAAACCAAGACACCCATCTTAGGTTGTAGCTATTCAACGTCAGGCTAGGCTTAAAACTTATT
>NZ_AMRI01000052.1 GCF_000299915.1 Gallaecimonas xiamenensis 3-C-1 | reverse complement strand
GTCCTAGGCCTCTAGACGAAGGGGACAAAATTTGCGATTTCGACGCACTGCGTCGCGGCAAATTTTGTAAGGTGAGGTTTTGCTGGCAAAACCGAGCGACATATTCTGTCTATCACCCCATCAGTTCTAGGTAACTGATGTTTTATTTGGTGGAGCTAGGCGGTATCGAACGGGGCAACCTTTGCCGCCGACCTCTTTTCCGGCATAACCGGAAACCGCTTTGTTCCTAATTGGTGGAGCTAGGCGGGATCGAACCGCCGACCTCTTGCATGCCATGCAAGCGCTCTCCCAGCTGAGCTATAGCCCCGTTTTTCTCTATCAATGCCGCCTTGCTGGAAGCGACCTTGAATTGTAATTTTGCCCTTTTGGGGGCCAAGTTGCCGCGTAAACGCCACAACCTGTGGTATTTGGTGGAGCTAGGCGGGATCGAACCGCCGACCTCTTGCATGCCATGCAAGCGCTCTCCCAGCTGAGCTATAGCCCCTGAATCAGGGGAGGCGTGCTCCCCTTCAGTGCGAGGCGCATTCTATGCAGCCCCTATTTTCCTGTCAACCGGCTTTTGTCACTCAGCTGCGCGTTTGGCGATAAAATCAACGGCTTGGTCCAGGCGGGCCAGGCAGCGGGCTTTACCGATATGCAGAGCGGTGACGTCCAGGGACGGAGATTGGCCGGCGCCAGTGATGGCAACCCGCAGCGGCATACCCACTTTACCCATACCCACAGCCAACTCGTCGGCAGTGCCCTGAATGGCGCCGTGGATGGCTTCGGCGGTCCAGTCAGTCAGGGCAGCCAGTTTGCTTTTAACCAGTTGCAGCGGTTCGGCAGCCACCGGGCGCAGGTGCTTCTTGGCGGCGTCAGCGTCGAAGTCGCTGAAGTCTTCAAAGAAGTAACGGCTTTGGGCAGCCAGCTCCTTAAGGGTGCTGACCCGCTCTCCCAGTACGGCAATGATCTGCTCCAGAGCCGGACCGTTGCTGGTGTCGATGTTTTGGTCGGCCATGTGCCACTCAAGATAAGGCACCACCTCGGCCGCCGGCAGGGTGCGGATATAGTGGTTGTTGAGCCAGTTGAGCTTTTCGGTGTTAAAGGCGCTGGCGGCCTTGTTGACGGCGTCGAGGGTAAAGAGCTCAATCATCTGCGGGATGCTGAACACTTCCTGGTCACCGTGGGACCAGCCCAGGCGCACCAGGTAGTTGAGCAGCGCCTGGGGCAGGTAACCGTCGTCACGGTATTGCATCACCGATACGGCGCCGTGGCGCTTGGACAGCTTTTTACCGTCGTCACCCAAGATCATCGACACGTGGGCGTAGACCGGCACCGGGGCGCCCAGGGCCTTGAGGATGTTGATTTGACGCGGGGTGTTGTTGATGTGGTCTTCACCACGCACCACGTGGGTGATGCCCATGTCCCAGTCGTCCACCACCACACAGAAGTTGTAGGTGGGGCTGCCGTCGGTACGCTGGATGATAAGGTCGTCCAGTTCCTTGTTGCCTATCTCGATGGGGCCACGAATTTGGTCGTCAAAGATGACGCTGCCGTCTTCGGGGTTTTTGAAACGGATAACAAAAGGCTCGTCACTGCCATGCTCGCTGTGGTCGTGGCGGCACTTGCCGTCGTAACGGGGCTTTTCGCCCTTGGCCATCTGTTCTTCGCGCATGGCGTCCAGGCGCTCGATGGAGCAATAGCACTTATAAGCGCTGCCCGCTTCGAGCATGGTGGCCACCACGTCGCGGTAACGGTCGAAACGCTTGGTCTGGTAATAAGGGCCTTCATCCCACTTCAGATCCAGCCAGTTCATGCCATCCATAATGGCTTCGATGGCTTCAGGGGTGGAGCGCTCCAGATCCGTGTCCTCGATACGCAGCACGAATTCCCCTTGGTTATGGCGAGCATAGAGCCAGGAGTAGAGGGCGGTGCGGGCACCACCGACATGCAGGAAACCGGTGGGGCTGGGGGCAAAGCGGGTTTTGACTGTCATGGTCACACTTATATGGTTAACGGACGGGCCGGAAGAAAGGGCTTATTCTAGCACCAGCTGAAAAGGTCCCCAAGCCGTCGAGGCGTTGAAAAAATCAGCATTCAAGCGGGGTTGCGGTGAATTGGGTTGACAGTGAAAAAGCCCTCCCTATAATACCGCTCCACATGGCAGGGGTGATTAGCTCAGTTGGGAGAGCACCTCCCTTACAAGGAGGGGGTCACTGGTTCGAACCCGGTATCACCCACCATATCCTGCCAACCAAATTGAAAACGTGACGTCACTATCCCAGGACGGCACC
>NZ_AMRI01000051.1 GCF_000299915.1 Gallaecimonas xiamenensis 3-C-1 | reverse complement strand
CTATGTGAGAGTAGGTCACTGCCAGGCATCTAATACGCGTGCTGATATAGCTCAGTTGGTAGAGCGCACCCTTGGTAAGGGTGAGGTCGGCAGTTCGAATCTGCCTATCAGCACCATAAACGAACGAGCCCCGGTCATCTGACCGGGGCTTTTTCGTTTATGGCTTTGTGGATAAACTAAACGCCCTTTTCCCAGCGGTTTCCAGCATGCAGATCCAGTCCGACGTTTCCCTCCTTCCCTTTAATACCTTTGGGCTGGATGTCCACTGCCGTGCACTGGTAACCCTCGATTCTCTCGCTGACCTGCCTCAACTGCCAGCCCTGGTGCGCCAATATCCCCTGGTACTGCCCCTGGGTGGTGGCTCCAATATGCTGTTTTGCGAGCCGTTCGACGGCCTGGTGCTACTGAACCGCCTCAAGGGTATCAAGGTGACCCAAGACGAGCAGAGTTACCTCTTGGAAGTGGGGGCCGGTGAGGGTTGGACCGAATTGGTGGACTGGACTCTGGCCCAGGGCATGGGTGGTCTGGAAAACCTGTCTTTGATCCCAGGTACTGTTGGTGCAGCCCCCATCCAAAACATCGGTGCCTACGGCCTTGAACTCAAGGATCGGTGCCAATATGTGGATTACCTGGATTTGCAGAGTGGCGAGTGTCACCGCCTGGCAGCGGACGCCTGTCAGTTTGGCTATCGCGACTCCATCTTCAAAGGGCAGCTGCAGGGGAAAGTCTTGATCACGGCCGTGGGATTGAGGCTGAATAAAAAATGGACCCCGGTGCTGGACTATGCACCACTGTCCCAACTGACTTATGATGGGGTCACACCACGCCAGGTTAGCGAACTGGTGAAAAAGGTGAGGCGAGCCAAATTACCCGATCCCTCTCAACTGGGTAATGCTGGCAGCTTTTATAAAAATCCAACAATAACAAAAACATCATTCGAAGCGCTGAAGAAGGTATATGCCGACCTGCCCGGCTATGAAGTGTCGCCTGGGCAAATAAAGGTGCCGGCAGCCTGGTTTATTGACCGGGCGGGCTGGAAAGGCAAACGCCTCGGGGACGCTGGTGTTCATGAACACCAGGCGCTGGTACTGGTCAATCATGGCCGGGCCAGGGCGGTAGATATCGTCGAACTTGCCCGCCAGATCAGGGACGATGTGGAAAACAAGTTCGGGGTTTGTCTGTCTCCGGAAATCAGAGTAATAGGCGCTTCGGGAGAAATTCCACTTTAAATTTAGATGCGTCCAATGAAAAAACTCGACCCTGCCAATCAGCTGCTTTTAAGTAAGCTTGCTGACGGGCGATTCCACTCCGGTGAGGAGCTTGGCGAGATCCTGTCTCTGTCACGTGCCTCTATATCCAAGAGGATGGCTGAACTGCGCCGCCTCGGTCTCGACATCTTCAGTGTTAAGGGTAAAGGTTACCGCCTTGCCCACCCCCTGTCCCTGCTCGATGAAGAGCGTCTCAAAGCCAGCCTGGGTGAACACCTGGCGCTTTGGTCAGAGGTGGGCTCCACCAATGACGTGCTTAAGGCGGAGAAGGCTCCCCCAAACGGTGCTGTGGTGTTGGCTGAGTGCCAGACCGCTGGCCGAGGCCGGCGCGGGCAAAATTGGGTGTCGCCTTTTGGTGCCCACCTTTACTTCAGCCTGTTCTGGCAGATGGACAGCCGCCATGCCGCCCTCCAAGGCCTGAGTTTGGTTGCAGGGGTCGCCGTCGCCAATGCCATTAACGCTACCCTGGGTGATGCGGTGCGGCTCAAGTGGCCGAACGACATCTACCATAATGGCCGTAAGCTGGGTGGTATTCTGGTAGAACTGGTTGGCCAGGCCAATGGCCCGGTCAATATCATCATCGGCGTGGGGCTGAATGTGGCCATGCCTTTGGATGCTGCCAGGCAGGTAGACCAACCCTGGACCGACTTGCAGCAGATCTATAACCGCCTGGTGGACCGCACCGAACTGGCCAATCAGGTGATAAGCCGCCTGCGCGACGCCCTGGCGACCTTCAGTGAGAAGGGTCTGGCTGCTTTTGTGGACGATTGGAACCGCTTGGATTGCTTCTGGGGCCAAGCGGTGGTGCTCAAGAATGAGCAAAGCCAGCAGGTAGGGATCTGCCGTGGCATAGAGAGCGACGGCGCTTTGCTGTTGGAGGCGGGCGGCCAGGTCAGCCGTATCTACGGCGGGGAATTGTCCATGAGGAGCCATGACGGCATTACTGGTTGAAGTCGGCAACAGCTACCTCAAGGCTGCGCTAGGTACCCAGGATGGCATCAGGCCTCTCGGGCGCTTTGCTCATGAAGAACTGGATATGCTGACTGCCTTGTTGCCAAGGAACCTTGAGCAACTGTTATTTGCCAGCGTCAGCCAGGAGGGGGTGGCAGAGGCTCTGCATCGCTTCGCCGAGCGACAAGGGCTGCGTTGCCAGCGAGTGATCTCAGAGGCGGAGGCCTTTGGCCTGCGCAGTGCCTATGGCGAACCCTGGCGCCTGGGAGTTGATCGCTGGCTGGCCATGCTGGCTGGCTTCCACAGTACCAAAGGGGCCTGTCTGGTGCTGGATATAGGAACAGCGGCCACAGCCGATCTGGTGGCGGCCAACGGCCAGCATCTTGGGGGCTGGATTGCCCCAGGCTTTCGGATGATGACCCAGGCTGTGCTTTCTGGTACCGCCAAGGTAGCGGATCTAGCCAGCGGGGAAGGGGAGTTGGTCTTTGGGCCCAACACCGGCCTTGGCCTGCATCACGGTTGCCAGGCCATGGTCAGCGGCTTTGTCAAAGAAGCGGTATTGCTGGCTGAGCAACAGCTGGGACAGCGCCCGGCGGTGCTGCTGACCGGCGGTGGTCTTCGCCATCTGCCCCCCAGCCTGTTGGCCCAGGGGGAAGTCCGTACCGACCTGGTATTGGAAGGCTTGGCACTCTATTGCTAACAAATTGCTGAAAGTTTGGGCAAACAACCGTTTTTACAGGTGAAATGCTCTTGCCAAGGCTTGCCCTCGGCTGAACCTTCTCTTAGAATGCGCACCACTTATAGGGCTTCTGACCGGCCCGAAGCGTGCCATACGCTCAAATCAGGACAGGATAATTTGGTGGGGTTCCCGAGTGGCCAAAGGGATCAGACTGTAAATCTGACGGCTCA
>NZ_AMRI01000050.1 GCF_000299915.1 Gallaecimonas xiamenensis 3-C-1 | reverse complement strand
GCCTGGCAGTGACCTACTCTCACATAGCGAATGCTACACTACCATCGGCGCAACTGCGTTTCACTTCTGAGTTCGGAATGGGTTCAGGTGGTTCCACAGCGCTATTGCCGCCAGGCGAATTCAGTATCAACAAGCCCTGGGGCTTATCGATGTCAATTCGGTAAAAGCTGATAACATGCTTCGAGGTTCTCGCCTTCTTTAGGCGTCCTACAAAACCCTTTGGGTGTTGTATGGTTAAGCCGCACGGGCAATTAGTACTGGTTAGCTCAACGTATCACTACGCTTACACACCCAGCCTATCAACGTCGTAGTCTTCAACGACCCTTTAGGAGACTCTAGGTCTCAGGGATGACTCATCTCAGGGCTCGCTTCCCGCTTAGATGCTTTCAGCGGTTATCGATTCCGAACTTAGCTACCGGGCAGTGCCACTGGCGTGACAACCCGAACACCAGAGGTTCGTTCACTCCGGTCCTCTCGTACTAGGAGCAACTCCCTTCAATCATCCAACGCCCACGGCAGATAGGGACCGAACTGTCTCACGACGTTCTGAACCCAGCTCGCGTACCACTTTAAATGGCGAACAGCCATACCCTTGGGACCGACTTCAGCCCCAGGATGTGATGAGCCGACATCGAGGTGCCAAACACCGCCGTCGATATGAACTCTTGGGCGGTATCAGCCTGTTATCCCCGGAGTACCTTTTATCCGTTGAGCGATGGCCCTTCCATTCAGAACCACCGGATCACTATGACCTACTTTCGTACCTGCTCGACGTGTCAGTCTCGCAGTTAAGCTGGCTTATGCCATTGCACTAACCTCCTGATGTCCGACCAGGATTAGCCAACCTTCGTGCTCCTCCGTTACTCTTTGGGAGGAGACCGCCCCAGTCAAACTACCCACCAGACACTGTCCTCAACCCGGATAACGGGTCTAAGTTAGAACATCAAACATACCAGGGTGGTATTTCAAGGTTGGCTCCACCCGAACTGGCGTCCGGGTTTCAAAGCCTCCCACCTATCCTACACAAGTAGGCTCAATGTTCAGTGTCAAGCTGTAGTAAAGGTTCACGGGGTCTTTCCGTCTAGCCGCGGGTACACTGCATCTTCACAGCGATTTCAATTTCACTGAGTCTCGGATGGAGACAGCGTGGCCATGGTTACACCATTCGTGCAGGTCGGAACTTACCCGACAAGGAATTTCGCTACCTTAGGACCGTTATAGTTACGGCCGCCGTTTACCGGGGCTTCGATCAAGAGCTTCACCTTACGGCTAACCCCATCAATTAACCTTCCGGCACCGGGCAGGTGTCACACCGTATACGTCCTCTTTCGAGTTTGCACAGTGCTGTGTTTTTGATAAACAGTCCCAGCCACCTGGTCACTGCGACTCTCGTCTGCTTACGGAGCAAGTCCTTCACAAACAAGAGCGTACCTTCTCCCGAAGTTACGGTACTATTTTGCCTAGTTCCTTCACCCGAGTTCTCTCAAGCGCCTTGGTATTCTCTACCTGACCACCAGTGTTGGTTTGGGGTACGGTTCCTATGCAACTGAAGCTTAGAGGCTTTTCCTGGAAGCGTGGCATCAACAGCTTCGCTACCGTAGTAGCTCGTCTCGTGTCTCGGCTTATAGGGACCCGGATTTGCCTAAGTCCCCAGCCTACGCACTTTCACATGGACAACCAACGCCATGCCTGCCTAGCCTTCTCCGTCCCCCCATCGCATTGCATAGAAGTACAGAAATATTAATCTGTTTCCCATCGACTACGGCTTTCGCCCTCGCCTTAGGAGCCGACTCACCCTGCCCCGATTAACGTTGGACAGGAACCCTTGGTCTTCCGGCGAGCGGGGTTTTTACCCCCTTTTACGTTACTCATGTCAGCATTCGCACTTCTGATACCTCCAGCATGCCTCCCGACACACCTTCAACGGCTTACAGAACGCTCCTCTACCGCTCACGCATAAGCGTGAACCCGTAGCTTCGGTGCATAGCTTAGCCCCGTTACATCTTCCGCGCAGACCGACTCGACTAGTGAGCTATTACGCTTTCTTTAAAGGGTGGCTGCTTCTAAGCCAACCTCCTAGCTGTCTAAGCCTTTCCACATCGTTTCCCACTTAGCTATGACTTTGGGACCTTAGCTGACGGTCTGGGTTGTTTCCCTTTTGACGATGGACGTTAGCACCCACCGTCTGTCTCCCGGATAGTACTCATCGGTATTCGGAGTTTGCATGGGTTTGGTAAGTCGGGATGACCCCCTAGCCCAAACAGTGCTCTACCCCCGATGGTATTCGTCCGAGGCGCTACCTAAATAGCTTTCGAGGAGAACCAGCTATCTCCCGGTTTGATTGGCCTTTCACCCCTAATCACAGGTCATCCCCTACTTTTGCAACAGTAGTGGGTTCGGTCCTCCAGTACCTGTTACGGCACCTTCAACCTGCCCATGACTAGATCACCGGGTTTCGGGTCTATACCTTGCGACTGGACGCCCAGTTAAGACTCGGTTTCCCTACGGCTCCCCTATTCGGTTAACCTCGCCACAAAATATAAGTCGCTGACCCATTATACAAAAGGTACGCAGTCACACCACGAAGGTGCTCCTACTGCTTGTACGTACAGGGTTTCAGGTTCTATTTCACTCCCCTCGCCGGGGTTCTTTTCGCCTTTCCCTCACGGTACTGGTTCACTATCGGTCAGTTAGGAGTATTTAGCCTTGGAGGATGGTCCCCCCATATTCAGTCAAGATACCACGTGTCCCGACCTACTCATCGTGTGCAACAATGATTGGCATTTCGTGTACGGGGCTATCACCCTGTATCGCGGCACTTTCCAGAGCCTTCCACTATACCAACCACTGATAAACACACTGGGCTCTTTCCCGTTCGCTCGCCGCTACTGAGGAAATCTCAATTGATTTCTTTTCCTCGGGGTACTTAGATGTTTCAGTTCTCCCGGTTCGCCTCTGCACCCTATGTATTCAGATACAGATACTTGCTTATGCAAGTGGGTTTCCCCATTCGGAAATCATTGGCTCAAGCGGTTCTTATCACCTCACCAATGCTTATCGCAGATTAGCACGTCCTTCATCGCCTCTAACTGCCAAGGCATCCACCCTGTACGCTTAGTCACTTAACCATACAACCCCGAAGGGTCTCGCTTGCGCGAAGCATGCTGACCGTTAATATCGGCATGCGGTATGTAACTAACACCTGGTTTTCGCCGGACGCTCAAATGAATTTGAGAATCTCGTATTTATTGCAGTGTTATCAGCTTTCCGAATTGTTAAAGAACTAGAAAGCCCGCTCGAGAGCGGGCTTTTCCAAA
>NZ_AMRI01000049.1 GCF_000299915.1 Gallaecimonas xiamenensis 3-C-1 | reverse complement strand
TACGCATCAGGGCGATGGACTGGCTGGAAATGGTGTCCACGTCGATAAGGGACTCTTCCGACGGCACTTCCTGACTGACGTCGAGCTCGGGGTTTTCCTTGGTGCGCTGGGCCAGCAGCTCGGCCCGCTTGGCCTTGGCCTGGGCAAAGGCGATTTTGCGCCGCTCAATGAGCAGCAGCCTTTTGGCCAGGTAGTAGATAAAGCCGTAACCGCACAGCATCAGCAAGGAGACTTGCTCTAACCAGAGGATCTGCTGGGCGGTGTAGTAATAGCCGGTAATGGCCAGCACCAGGGCGCTGGTGGGCAGGGCGATGGCCGCCCACCACAACAGGTGGTGCCAGGGCTTGGCCTTGAGGCCCTTTTCCAGGTTGTAGACCAGCAATTCGCGGTGCTTGTACAGCTGCTGGTAGAACACTGCCAGGCCCCCGGCCAGGGTCATAAAGGTCAGGCGGCCCAGGCCTTGGCGTATGGCTTCTTCCCCCTGGAGCTGGCAATAGACGGTGACCATCACCAAAGGGGTGGCGATAAGGGCTAGGCGCCGCACCAGGATCCGTAGCCGCCTTACCCCGGCAGCCCGCCAGCGAAAGTGGCTCTGCAAGATGCCTTCTTCATGGGTGAGGTTGCGCACCGACAGCCAGATGGCGGTGCCGCAGGCGCCGCTCAGCAGCGCCAGGGACAGGGCCGGCTGGGTGTCCTTGGCCAACAGGCCCAGGGTCAGGAACAGCAGCGGCAAGGGGGTGGCATAGGCCAGGGTGATCAGCAGCGCCTGCACCGTGACCTTGATGCTGTCGCGGGTGACATTGCCCACCGGCTTGGCCAGTTCGGCCAGGCGTTTACGCAGCCGGTGCTCTTCGAGCCAGCGAATAAGGCCGGCCAGCAACACCAGCCCCAGTACCAAAGCCAGCAACAGCGGGTGATGGCTGAGCCGGAACTCGTTGCCCTCCACCAGCTTTTGCTTCACGAAAGCGGCGCTGTCCCCCACCAGATCGGTCAGCCAACCCCAGCTCAGGGGGCGGGCATTGGGGATCCAGAACAGGTGTCCTTCAATCAGGGTCTTGAGTTCCGCCACCGTCTTTTCCAGGTCACCGGTGGCGATCTCCAACTGGGTCAGGTGGTTGAGGTATTCGAAGGTGCGCTCCGACAGCCTTTTGAGCAGCTGCTTGCGGGTGTCCAGCAGCTTCTGGGCCTGGCCCTGCTGCTTGGCCGACAGCTGGGTCATGGCCTCGTTGCCCACCTGGGCCTTGAGCTTTTGGTCGTACTCGTACTTGTCGATCCTGGCCTGGTTGATGGTGTCGATCAGACGCCTGTGCTGAAAGTCCCTCGGTAGCTGGTCATAGCGGATACGCAGGGTCTCGCCGAAGGCGGCGCTGACCTTGAGCCACTCGATTTGTTTTTCCACCGACGACTGGTATTCCCGCCACTCCAGGTTCTTCTGCTTGACCTCTCGCAGCTGGGCCAGGGTGCCCACTATCTGGTCGTTGAGGTGGGTGAGCTGATCGGCATAGCCGATGCTTTCCTGGGCCAGCTCGTCCAGGTAGGGGTGCTGGTAGTCCTTGTCCAGGCTGTCGAGCAAAGTGGCCTGGATCCGGGCCTGGCGCTTGGCGTTAAGGGCCGATTGCAGGGCCGATTGCTGGGCTACCTTGTCGGCCAGCTGCAGGCTCAGCAATTCCTGCTCCAATTCCTTGATACGCAGCCGCTGGCTGGCGGAGGCGTCTTCCAACTCCAGGCGGTGCACCCAGGCCCCCAGCATGGCTACCTTGGCCTGGGCCAGGGCCATCTTGGCCTGGTCCAGGGCGCCGGAGCCGGACAGGCTGTCCAGATCCTGTTGCTGCTGGGCAAGCTCTGCCCTCAGGCTGGCGGCCTGCAGGCTGGCCTGGCCGATACGGCTGGAGATCCGGCTTTGTTCGTTGATCACCTTGTCCAGCTGGTCGTTCAGCTTTTGCTGCTCGCTGATGACGGCCGGCAGGGCCTGGTCGAGCTTGCTCTCGTTCCAGGTCACATAGCGGGGGATCGCAGGGGACTGGTACTGGGCAACCGCCGCCTCTTTTTGCGGCTGCACCTTGGGGAAGCTGTCGATGACGGCCTGGTACTGGGCGGCGACCTTCTGGTGCTCGTCCCGCTGTTCCAGCAGCTGGGCGGCCTCGGTGTAGAGGCTGGCCAGCTGGTCCCCTTGGGGATCGGTGGTTTTCTTGGCGGCCTGGGCCTTGCTCTGCATCTGCTCTTTGAGCAGTTTTTGGATAGGGGTACTGGCCTGGGCGCTGGCGCACAGCAGCAAGAAAACGAGACAGGCACGGAGCAGTGCGGGCATGGCAACTTCCCTGAACATAAGGCCCTCTTATCCTAGGGCTTTTAAGGCAGGGCCGCCAGAACCCGGCGGCCCTGACTCAAGGTTTCTGGGTCCTGGCGGCCAGGGTTTCAAAGACGGCGGCGCTAACCACCAGCGCTCCGCCAAGGAGGGTACGCCAATCCGGTATTTCATGCAGCACCAAGGCCGCCAAAACGCTGGCGTAGATAGGTTGTAGACAGGAAATCAGCGCCACGCTTTTGACCTTGAGGTTACCCAGGGCCTGGGCCAGCAAGGCGTGGGGGGTGGCGGTAAAGCCGATGCCCAGCACCAGCACCAGGCCCCAGCCCCAAGCCGGCATGGCCAGGGCGGCGTCGGACTGGAAAGGGGCCAGCACCAAAACGGCCACCAGGCATTGGTAGAACATGGCCTTGGGGCCGGAGTGGTGGCTGAATTGGTGCTTGTGCAGCAGGTTTCTGAGGGTAAAGAGCAGAGCCGACAGTACTCCCAGGGCCACCCCTTGGGTGGTGCTGTTGCCAAGATCGGTGTCCGGCAGGATAAGCACTATGCCCGCCAGCACCACGGCAGCGGCCCCGAGATCCCGAAGGCTCGGCAACTGGCGTTTTAACAGGGGCTCGAGCAGCACTGCCATCACCGGGTAGGTGAAAAAGGCGATCATCCCCACCGCCACGGTGGACACCTGCATGGAGGCAAAGTAGGTAACCCAGTGCAGGCTGACCACCAGCCCCAGCACCAGGGCAATACCGTATTCGCGAAAGCTGCCCAGCCGCAGCCGGCCCCTGGCCACCTTGACTACCAGGGCCAGGGTCAGGGCGGCCACCAGGCAGCGCAGCACCGTCATGTCCAAGGCGCCAAGGGGGATCAGTTTGGCAAAGAGGGCGGTACCGCCAAACAGCGCTACCGCCAGGTGCAGCTCCCAGAGGCTGCGGTTTGCCGTCATCCGGCTTTTTGAGCGAAGGCCCCGCCCAGGCGGGTGGTGACACCGGGGGCCAGCTCTTGGGCGAAGTTCACCGCCTGGTCGCCGAACAGCAACACCACAGTGCTACCCAGCTTGAAGCGGCCCATCTCTTCACCCTTGTCCAGCTCGATGGTCTTGAGGTTGCGATAATCCCAGTGACGCACCCCTTTGCCGGTGGGCGGGGTGACGGTGCCGGCCCAGACGGTTTCGATGCTGGCCACTATGGTGGCACCCACCAGTACCAGGGCCATGGGGCCCACTTCGGTTTCCCACAGGGTGACCACCCGCTCGTTGCGGGCAAAAAGGCCAGGCACGTTTTCGGCGGTTAGGGGGTTGACCGAGAACAGAGCGCCGGGCACGTAGACCATGTCGGTGAGCTTGCCCTTGATGGGCATATGGATGCGATGGTAGTCACGGGGGGCCAGGTAGATGGTGGAGAAGGCGCCGCTTTGGAAGGGGGCAGCCAGCTCCGGCACCCCCAACAGGGCCTCGGCGCTGTAGTCGTGGCCCTTGGCCTGGATGATGCGCCCGTCGGTCACCGGGCCCAGCTGGCTGACGGTACCGTCCACCGGCAACACCAGGTCGCTGTCTGCCAGGGGACGCAGGCCGTCTTTCAGTTCACGGGTAAAGAAGGCGTTGAAACTGTCGTAGGCGGCGGGAGACTCGTCCTTGGCCTCGCTCATGTCCACCTTGTAGCGGTTGATGAAGAAGCGGATAAAGGCCGTGGTCAGCACTCCCATACGGGCACTGGCAAGCCAGCCGGTCAGGCGTGACAGCCCGTGTTGGGGGATCATGTACTGCAGGGCGATTTTCAGTTGGTCAAACACCGGTCATATCCTTGGCAATGTGGGCGCTGAGCGCATGTTGTTATGCGTAACTGGGTCGGCTCTCCGCCAGGGAGTCGACGATGCGATGGTAACTTTCCAAGCGCGTGGGAGCCAGTTCTCCCTGCGCCACGGCTGCCTGCAGGGCGCAACCAGGGTCGGCCTTGTGCTTGCAGTCGCGAAACTTGCAGGTCCCCAGGAAATCGCGAAAATCCCGAAAGCCCCTGGCGATGGTGGTTTCGTCCAGGTGCCAAAGGGCAAATTCGCGGATACCGGGAGAGTCGATCAGGTCACCGCCGCTGGGGAAGTGAAAGAGCCGCGCCACAGTAGTGGTGTGCTGGCCAAGGCCAGACCCCTCTGAAATGGCCCCTTCCAGCAGCCCGGCCTGGGGTAGTAGCCGGTTGACCAGGGACGATTTACCCACCCCGGACTGGCCGACGAAAATGCTGATTTCGTCGCGCAGATAGGCTTCAAGATCGGCCATACCTTCACCCTGCTTTACCGACACCAGCAATACCTTGTAGCCAATGTCCTGGTAAAGCTGCAATTGGGCCTCGGCGTCGCTTCGGGTTGCAGGGTCCAGCAGGTCGGTCTTGTTGAGGATGATCAATGACGCCACCCCCAGGGTTTCGGCCGCCACCAGGTAGCGGTCGATGATATGGGTAGAGAGCACTGGCAGCACCGAGGAAACGATACACATCTGGTCGATGTTGGCGGCCACCGGCTTGATGCCGTCGTAAAAATCCGGGCGGGTCATTACCGAATGGCGCTCATGCACAGCTTCTACCACGCCATTGATACCGGCCATGGCTTCATTGCCCCGGCGCCAGACTACCCTGTCCCCGGTCACCAGGGAATCGACGGTGCGGCGGATATTGAGGCGAAAAACCTGGCCGTCGCTGCTTTCCACGTCGGCGTGCTGGCCGAAGCGCGACAGCACCAGGCCCTCTTCGGCGGGGCCCAGCAGTTCGTCGTCGAACTGTACCTCGTCTTTTTGCTTGAGGCGTTTGGCCTGGTTGGCCTTGACCCGCCGCTGTTGGCCCTGGGTCAGTTTGCTGCGTTTGGCCACTTTGCTCCTGGCTGCTGCTAACGTAAAACCCTATGATACACCGAGGTCAGCCTGTAGAAGAAAACCCATGAGCAAAGACAACCTGATTTGGATCGATCTGGAAATGACCGGGCTGGACCCGGAGCGGGAAAGGATCATCGAGATCGCCACTATCGTCACCGACCCAGACCTCAATGTGCTGGCCGAAGGCCCTGTGCTGGCCGTGCACCAGAGCGACGCCCTGCTGGATGCCATGGATGAATGGTGCACCCGCACCCACACCAACAACGGCCTGATTGCCCGGGTCAAAGCCAGCAACGTGTCCGAGGCCGACGCCGAACGCCAGACCCTGGACTTTCTGGCCCGGTGGGTCGACAAGGGTGCCTCCCCCATCTGCGGCAATTCCATCGGCCAGGACCGGCGTTTTTTGGTCAAGTACATGCCCGAGCTGGAAGCCTACTTCCACTACCGCAACCTGGATGTCAGCACCCTCAAGGAACTGGCGCGCCGCTGGGCCCCCGAGGTCCTCAAGGGCTTTAAGAAAGGGGAAACCCACCTGGCCCTGGACGACATTCGCGAGTCTATCGCCGAGTTGCGTCATTACCGGCAACATTTCCTGAAAGTGCCGGTTGCCTAAAAAGACGGCAAACAGATTCAGACCCTGTTGCACGGTCCAGAATTTTAGGTACAATGCGCTCCGCTGTCGGGGAACAATGCCGGCGGCGGCCATCAAGGCTAAGAGTGCGGGAATAGCTCAGTGGTAGAGCAC
>NZ_AMRI01000048.1 GCF_000299915.1 Gallaecimonas xiamenensis 3-C-1 | reverse complement strand
ATCAGGTCAATCAGGCGCAGCTGCTTTCCCAGCCAATAGGTATGGTCTTCTTCGGTGTCGGCCAGCTGCTGGCGGAGCATGTCACGGCTGATGTAGTCGCCTTTTTCTTCGCAAAGGGCGATGCCGTTGGCCAGTTTCTCCCGTACCTCATACTCCAGGGCCAGGTCGGCCTTGAGGCAAGACACCACGTCATCACCCACATTGATACCGTGGCGGTCCATATTGGGGGTGCCACCCAGGAACAGTACCCGGCGGATAATGGCGTCGGCGTGTTCGGCTTCTTCCTGCATTTCGTGGTCGATGCGCTGGTAAATCTTGCTAAGGCCCCAATCCTCATACATCCGTGAATGGATAAGGTACTGGTCTCGCGCTGCCAGCTCGCCGCCGATAAGCCCGTTCAAATAGTCGATGACCTCTGGGTCGCCCTGCATAACCGCTCTCCTTGTTTACCCCAAAAAGGATGCAGCAATCGTCGTCAAAAATCAAAGAAACCAATTAATTTGGCCGCCTTTTATCGATAAATAAGAATTAGTGTGATTTCGCCTTTCTAAAGATAACCAAACGCCTAGAAAAAGTGAGCGCACTGGGGAAAACACCGCAACCGAAGCTGGCGATATTTGATTTACCCTTTGCAGCTAGGGGGTTAGGCTACCCCCATGGTTCGGGAGAGGCCTAAGATTTACAGATTACAAGGACGTGATCGGCGCTTTGGGAGCTGCAACCCAAGGGCGGTAGCGTGGCCAACGCAAGGTTGCCAAGGTAAGGAAAATACGGATCCGGCCGAACAGTGCGTCCAACCTCAAGGTCAGGTAACAGCCTGTCAAGAGGGCTTGGCCAGGTCGATAACGCCAGCTTTATATCCAACGCCATTTCCAGTGCTACCAAAATCCAAAGCAGAGGTAGCATTGTTCATCATCGAAAATCCCGTCCATGGGCAACGAATTGCGGCTAAACAGCAGTGGGATAACTATGCCTAGTGCAGGTGGCCGGATCCGCGAGAGCCATATCTGCGTGTGGCATTATGTATTGTAGGAGGCTGTGTCAGCATGAAGAAGGGAACTATCGTTCTTTCCGTTTTATTGGTGCTAAGCAATTTTTTGTGGCTGGTGTTTTTTGCTTTCACTGTCATAGATCATGGCGTCACCATGACTTATCAAAATGCCAGCTATGAAACCAAAGAGAAAATGCTGGAACAAGCACTGGTGGCCGCCAATAAGAACATCGTTGGCCAATCATTATCAGCAGCCGAAGCGTTGATTAAAATCGATTCTTATGGACTGGAACCATTTATAAAGGATGGCTGTTTTCATGCTGGTGGGTTGTGTTTTAAAATTAACGAAAACAATATTGTCACCGGCATCGAATCAGAGTAATGCATAACAGGCTATACCACATCGCATGGGCAGTTCGTTAAGTCCTAGCATTGCAACGCCGATAACCTTCGGCTTATCAAAAGAGCAGAAGTACTGGGAATTGCATCAGCAGTTCTCTGATTACCTACAGCAATCTTATGGGCAGGTTGTGTTGCTAGCGAGTGGCCAAAATAACTGGCCTAGCCCTCATTGGCAAAGTGACTTTGAAGATTACAATACAGCAAGTGGTATTGAGCCTTATTTTGTTTACGCCTTGGCATTGCAATTGTCAGTAAAAGGACAACGTTTTGGTGTGTTTAGTCTGGAGCATGCTCGCGATATTATGGAATATCGAGGCAACAGATAGGCCGTCACCTGCTAACTAAAAATGGGCAATGGTAAATATACTAACCAAGTGGATGAAACTTGCAAAGAATCGCGATGCAGTCTTGCGAGCCTTAAAAATGTCCTTCCACTCAGTAGGAAAGGCCAAAAGAGTGCGAGTGGGCATCTTTAAGTATAATTATCCTTATATTCCTCATCGAAGAAATTTTCGTCACATTGACAATGTCTAAGTAGGTTGAAAGAAATGCAGTTAAGCCAATTTATCAAAGTGTTTAAGCCTTCATCTAATTTAACAAAGGGGAGCAAAGAGCAGATAGCTGATTATAAAGATTACCTCCCCCAGTGCATTTTAGAGTTATGGAGCGAGCATGGTTTCGGGACATATGGTGATGGGCTTATACAAATAATTAACCCAGACCTATACAAAGAAAACTTGTGGGGATGGCTGATGACGGATGAGGACTTGACTCGGATCCCTGTTGCAATAAGTGCCTTAGGGGACATATTTTATTATCGACAACTTGATGATGAAGGCAGCGAAGATATTGCATATATCGATCCGCATACATCTGCCACCGGTGTATTAGCCTGGAGTGCGGAAGAGTTTTTCAATGAGTGGTGCTGTGATGAAGAGGTGATATCTGACTTCTTTAGGAAAGAAGAAGTGAAAGATGTTGAGCAGCTGAAAGGCAGCCTAACTCATGATGAAATTTATTACTACACTCCCGCATTAAGGTTGGGTGGAACACCCTCCATAATTACCATGGATAGAGGTAATGCGTTAGCTCAGCTTGATATACTTCTACAATTAGCTCTAGATAGTTAAGGTCTGGCAACCAATCGCGCTGACCGCAGTGCTACAGTGGTCAGCAAGGTTAAAGGTCGTTAGCAGGTTACTGAATCAGGTTTTTATATGTTTGAGCAGTTCAAGAATAGCATTATCAATAGATATCAGTCTTTGGGATTAGAGGAGCTGGCCGGTTACCTTGATAGCCAACGCGAATTTTTCTCGGAATATGAAATTCAAGTAATTGACTTTGAGTTTAATCCAGACCATGAAGGCGAGCTGATCATCAACTTCTTAGTCACAGGTGAGGACTCATGGAAGGAGAAGATTAAAAGAAATAGCGATTTCTATACAACGGACTGGAAATTTTACCTTTTTAATATAGATACTGCCCCCAGTGAAATGTTAAGTGAAGCACTTCATTTCGAACTAGGACCTTTTATAGACGATTTGTCTTATGAGGAAATACACAGTTTTTATGATGAGCTGTTCCTCGTTCTATCTGATGTGGTGAAAGCAGACTTGGTAAGGTCTGTAATTAAAAAATACAAGCTTGCCGATAATTTCAGGATTCAGCTTATTGACTCAAGGGATGATAAGGATTATTTCGAGTAGAGCCTAAGTAGATGGTGAAATGAACGAAGCTGTGCAGACTTTGCTTGAAATCAGCATAGAGGAAAGACCTTCGAGCAAATTTGCCATATGGGCTGGGAGGATCTTGAACCTGTTAAGATTAGGCGAAAAAAATACTATCCAGCTGTTTGGTCGCAGGACCATGGGGATGACGAGGTCTTGCTGGTGGTGCAGTTGACCAAATGGCATGTCCCCCAAATTATTGGCACCACTGATTGTATTGGCTTGATAAAGAATAGAATGAACAGGACTATCGATGTTGATGCGCTTTGGCTAATGCATCATATTGGCTATCCTTGAGGCTAAGCTTTGATGATAAATTGAAGCAAGCCTGAGTACGGTGGTGGATATTTCGCTGCAAGGCCATCCACTGCATTGTCCTTTTCCTCTCTGGCTTGCTCTCACGGCTCCTTCGATACTTTCTCTAGGAATTCTTTGTACTCTTGGGACTCGCTATAGGTGATGCCTATGGCGCTGGCTTTAAATTCAAAGATGAAGTTTTCGTTCGAGAAAGAAACACCCTTACTCAGTATTATGACCATAAATTGGGCATGGTAAGTGATCTTTATACCGACGATACGCAGATGTCATTAGCGCTCTATGAGTTATTACTCCCCGAAGAAGCATGGTCACCAGAGAATATTGCAGAGTACTTTGTACGTAGTTACACGTGGGGTGCACCAGGTATTGGAAAACTCTGAAGTACAAGCCGTCACCAACCGCGATACCAGGGAAGGCATTTTATCGGCCCAGGTTATAGCCCTATGCTCCCATCATTTCTTAAGGTGCTACTGAAGTGAACTCGAAGAAAATAGTGTTTACCGAGCATGACAAAGGGTGTAGGTGCTGGGCTTGTTGCCAGAATAAGCAAAAAATGCAGCTGACTAGACCGTCGGATAGGGCCCCTAGAGCATTCAGGGACTAGTAGAGAGCTCTGCTAATGGTCTGGCTCAGATTCTGCGGGGCAGTGTTGATTATGGAAGAGGGTGGAGTAGGTGGACTTTGAATATAAGAAGGTAACCCCGGCTGACGACGACTTTATCGAACTGGTGCGGGAACTGAGTGCTTCTCTTGAGGCAATTACCGCCGATACGGGTGAAGGTTCCTTCGCCGCAGAGGCTTTCGATGCCGACCAGGATGGATGCCTTGTCGTCTATGCCGATGGTGTAGCTGTGGCTTGCGGTATTTTTCGCTACCAGGCAGAGGGCGTCTGTGAGTTAAAACGGATGTATTCCAAGCAGCCGGGGGCCGGTACTTACCTGTTGCAACAACTGGAGACCTATGCGGCTGCCAAGGGTTATTGCCAGGTGCTGTTGTCGACGCGACGGGTCAACCAAAAGGCCGTTGGTTTCTACCTGCGTAACGGCTATCACGAGACCCAGGCCTATGGCCGTTACCTTGGGGTGGCAAGGTCAGTGTGTTTTGGTAAGACGCTGCTTGGCTGATGTGGGAGCATGGCCCGGCTAGCGCCAGAACCACAGCGTTATTCGCCCTCCGGTGTTGCTGGCTTATCTCTGGCTACCCCTGCTTAGATGCCGGTGGTCATGAATTTCCCCAAAGTGGTTCGGCTAGAATTTTCATAAAAGCGTTGTAAGACAGTGGCTTGGTTGCATTTTTAGGGGCTGGTCTACTATGAAGGGACGAGGGCCTTTAACTGACCAGGATGCTGCTGACGGGCGTGATGGCCTTCATTGAGGAGCAATCATGAACATCGGTGTACTGTCTCGCAACCGCAACCTGTACTCAACGCGCCGCCTGGTGGAGGCGGCCAAATCACGGGGCCATGAAGTCCGGGTGATTGATGTACTCAAGTGCTTTATGAATATCACCGCCAACGACCCCGACGTGTTTTACCAGAACCGGGAAAACAACGTGGAGGAGCTGTCCTTCGACGCGGTGATCCCCCGTATTGGCGCCAGCATTACCAACTATGGCTGCGCCGTGTTGCGGCAGTTTGAGGTGGCCAACACCTACTCTATCAACGAGTCCATCGCCATTACCCGTTCCCGGGACAAGCTCCGAGCCCACCAACTGTTGGCCCGCAGGGGCATAGGGCAACCCATCACCAGCTATGCCAGCTCAGCCAGAGCCACCAATCACCTTATCGAGTCTGTGGGCGGCGCGCCCCTTATCGTCAAATTGACCCAAAGCACCCAGGGCAACGGGGTATTGCTGGCCGAGACCAAGAAGGCGGCAGAGGCCCTGATCAACGCCTTTCGTGGGGTGGGCTCGGACTTTTTGGTGCAGGAATTCATCAAGGAAGCGGGCGGCTCGGATATCCGCTGCTTCGTGGTGGGGGACAAGGTGATTGCCGCCATGCAGCGCAAGGCGGCCAAGGGGGAATACCGCTCCAACCTGCACCGGGGCGGCGTGGCCGAGGTGGTGAAGCTGAACTCGGCGGAGCGCAAACTGGCGGTGGACGCGGCCCGGGTGATGGGCCTGGACATGGCCGGGGTGGATATACTGCGCTCGGCCCATGGCCCACTGGTGATTGAAGTCAATTCCTCCCCCGGTTTGGAGGGGATAGAAAACGCCTCAGGCGTCGATGTGGCCGGCAAGATCATCCAGTACATCGAGTCCGACGTGCTGCGCGGCCCCAACAAACCCAAGGGCAAAGGGTGATGGCGCTGCTTTCGCCCAGCTGAACACTTGCACACAGGCTGTGCGAGCCGGGTGCCCTACCATGGATGCCTTTAGGCTCAGGCTTTGACCTAGGCGATACTCAGCTCGCCGGCCTTTCCCAGCTTGCTCTGCTGCGTCTGCCTATGCCGGTACCGGTAGCCAGATCTTCACCCTCAATCCCCCCGTTGCCCGGTTTTCCAGGCTAAGGCGGCCGCCGTGGGCGTCGACGATTTCCCGGCACAAGGCCAGGCCCAGGCCGGTACCTTCCTTCTTGGTGGAGTAAAAGGGCAATAATGCCTGTGTGAGTACTTGCTCACTCATGCCACTGCCCCGGTCGGACACTTCCAGGCAATGCCAGCCGGGCTGGGCGCGAATGGCCAGCTCGGTGTCCTTGGCGGCCGATCCTGCCTCGGCGGCGTTTTTCAGCAGGTTGACCAGCACCTGGCTGAGCTGGGCCGGGTCGGCCCAGCCGGGATTGCTGGGCAGCACTTCACGGACCCGAAATTCCACCACCCCTTGCAGTCTTTCCAAAAGCTCCTGCCAGTGCACCGGCTGGCA
>NZ_AMRI01000047.1 GCF_000299915.1 Gallaecimonas xiamenensis 3-C-1 | reverse complement strand
CTTGGCAACGAGGCGGCATTATAGGGACCTAAACGCAGGCTGCAAGGGGTTTTTGCTAAAAAAATCCAATACCGGCTTCCACACAACTCACGCACCGCTTAAACACAACTTATCCACAGAAAGAAGGGCTTTACAGAGGAGATGATTTCCATTTAGGCTAAAAATCGTTCTTGTCGGAGTGCCTTAGGGCTGAGATCACGCTAGACGTGGGATCCGTGGAACCTGATCAGGGTAATACCTGCGAAGGGAACAAGTGAGACACACAACCGAAAACCGTCTCCCGGATGGGGTGCAGCTAGGCTGTACCTCTCTCACCGTGCACATCGGCCAGCAACGTTTTTGTCTTTTAAAAACGAGGTTAGCCATGTCTACATCATCATCCTTCATCCAGGGCCAGCTGAGCCCGGACGTCACCCAGCCGTTGCCGGGTTCCCGCAAGCATTACCTGCAAGGCAGCCGTGCCGACCTCCAGGTGCCGGTGCGCCAGGTGCTGGCCAGCGACGGCAGTGGCCAGGTGCTGGCCAACCTCTATGACAGCTCAGGGCCCTTTAGCGACCCGGCCCAGGCCGTGGATATCCGCCACGGTTTGCCGGCGGTGCGGGAAAACTGGATTGCAGACCGGGGCGACACCCAGTTGCTGGCCGGCTTGAGCTCCGACTTTGCCCGCCAAGCGGCCGGGGAAGACAGCACCCTGCCCCGATTCAAGCTGCCCAGGGCCCTTCGCAAGGCCAAGGCCGGCAAGCGGGTAACCCAGCTGCATTACGCCAGGGCCGGTATCGTCACCCCCGAGATGGAATACATCGCCATCCGCGAAAACATCGGCCTGGCCGAGGCCAGTCAGGAGCGCTGCCACCCGGGCCAGGACTTTGGCGCCACCCTTCCTGCGGTCATAACCCCGGAGTTTGTGCGCCAAGAAGTGGCCGAGGGCCGGGCCATCATTCCCGCCAATATCAACCATCCGGAAGCCGAGCCGATGATCATCGGCCGCAACTTCCGGGTGAAGGTGAACGCCAATATCGGCAACTCATCGGTGTCCAGCGGTGTCGATGAGGAAGTGGAGAAGCTCATTTGGGCCACCCGCTGGGGCGCCGACACGGTGATGGATCTGTCCACCGGCCGTAACATCCACCATATCCGCGAATGGATAGTGCGTAACTCGCCGGTGCCCATAGGCACTGTGCCCATCTACCAGGCGCTGGAGAAGGTCAAAGGCATAGCCGAGAACCTGACCTGGGAACTGTTCCGGGACACCCTGATTGAACAGGCCGAGCAGGGGGTGGATTACTTCACCATCCACGCCGGGGTCAGGCTGGCCTTTGTGCCCCTGACCGTGGACAGGGTCACCGGCATCGTCTCCCGTGGCGGCGCCATCATGGCCAAGTGGTGCCTGGCCCACCACCAGGAGAGCTTCCTGTATCAGCACTTTCGGGAGATCTGTGAGATCTGCGCCGCCTACGACGTGTCGCTGTCCTTGGGCGACGGCCTGCGCCCCGGTTCCATAGCCGACGCCAACGACCAGGCCCAGTTCGCCGAGCTGCGCACCCTGGGGGAGCTGACTAAGATCGCCTGGGAATACGACGTGCAGGTGATGATTGAAGGCCCAGGCCATGTACCGATGCAGCTCATCAAGGAGAACATGGACGAGCAGCTCAAGCATTGCCACGGCGCCCCTTTCTACACCCTGGGGCCGCTCACCACCGACATTGCCCCTGGCTACGACCACATCACCTCCGGCATAGGGGCGGCGCTGATCGGTTGGTACGGCTGCGCCATGCTCTGCTACGTCACCCCCAAGGAACACCTGGGCCTGCCCAACAAGGACGACGTCAAAGAGGGCCTTATCGCCTACCGCATTGCCGCCCATGCTGCGGATCTCGCCAAGGGCCACCCGGCCGCCCAGGCCTGGGACAACGCCCTATCCCGTGCACGCTTTGAATTTCGCTGGGAAGACCAGTTCAACCTGGGGCTGGACCCGGTGCGGGCCAGGGAGTACCACGACGAGACCATTCCCAGCCCGGCCGGTAAGGTGGCCCATTTTTGTTCCATGTGCGGGCCCAAGTTCTGTTCCATGAAACTGAGCCAGGAGCTGTCGGCCAACCGCGACGGCCTCAAGGCCCAGGCGGAACGCTTCAAGGAGCAGGGAGCGCAGATCTATGTCAGCCAGGATTGATGTGCAGATCCAGGGCTTTGGGCTGATGGGGCGCCTGCTGTGCTGGCGCCTGAAAAAGGCCGGGCTCAGGGTGGCCTGGACCGATCCTCGCCCGGCCAGCGCCGCCGGCTGGGTGGCGGCGGCCATGCTGGCTCCCAAGGCCGAGGCGGTGCTGAGCAGCCCGGCCATATATGAGATGGGCAGCGCCGCCCTGCCCCTGTGGCAGGTCTGGCTCGGCGAGCTTGGCGGTATCCAGCATGGTTTTACCGGCACCCTGGTGGTTAGCCACCCCCAGGACCAAGCCCTGATGGGGGATTTTCACCAGCGCAGCCAAAGCGAGCCTTGCCAAGTAGGGGACCTGGAACCGGCCCTGGCCGGTCGCTTTGGCCAGGGTCTTTGGCTAAGCGGCGAGGGTTACCTGGACAACCAAGCCCTGATGAGCCGCTTGGCGGAGCTGACGGGGGACGATGAAGGGCAGGCTCAGGCCGACATCCTGGTGGATTGCACCGGCGCTGCCGCCGAGCTGCCCGGCCTTCGCGCCGTACGCGGCGAAGTGGCCAGGCTGCACGCCCCGGAGGTCACCCTGACCCGGCCGGTACGGTTGCTGCACCCTCGTTACCCTCTTTATATAGTGCCGCGCCCTAACGGCCGGTACGTGGTGGGGGCCACCGAAATAGAAAGCCGGGACGACAGCCCGGTGTCGGTGCAGTCGGCCCTTGAGCTCCTGTCTGCCGCCCACAGCCTGCACCCCGGTTTTGCCGAGGCGCGTATCGAGTCTTTGCAGGTGGGGCTACGCCCCGCCTTTACGGACAACGAACCACACCTGACCTGGCAAGGCAATAGGCTCAGCATCAATGGCCTTTACCGCCACGGTTTTATGATTGGCCCAGTGCTCGCCGAGCGGGCGGTCAGGGAAATCAAAGCCCACCTGGGGGGCCGCCATGCTCATTGAGTTCAACGGCAAGCGCCAGCTGCTCACCGGCCCCCAGCCCCTGGCACGGTTGCTGGACAACAACCAGGCCAAGCCGCCCTTTGCGGTGGCGATAAATGGCCGCTTTGTGCCCAAAGGCCAATACGCTTCTCTTTATATAAAGGAGGGAGACCGCATCGAGGTGCTGGCTCCCATGGAGGGTGGCTGATGCGCCTTTATGATGTGGAACTGACCAGCCGCTTCTGGCTGGGCACGGCCGGTTACCCTTCACCGCAATTGCTGCTGGATGCCGTCCAGGCCGCCAGGCCCGGGTTGATCACTTGTAGCCTGCGCCGCCAGGGCCAAGGGGGCAACGACTTCTGGGGCTTCTTACAGGCCCTGGGTACTCCACTACTGCCCAATACCGCCGGTTGCCGCACCGTGGACGAAGCGGTGAACCTGGCTTTTATGGCAAGGGAGCTGTTTGCCACCAACTGGTTGAAGCTGGAGATCACTGGCGACGACTACAACCTGCAGCCGGACCCCTTCGCCCTGGTGGACGCCACCCGCGAGCTGAGCCGTGAGGGCTTCCAGGTCTTCCCCTATATGACCAACGATCTGGTGCTGGCCAAGAAGCTGCTGGATGCCGGCGCCCAGGTGCTGATGCCATGGGGGGCACCCATCGGCTCGGGCCAGGGGCTGAGTGACCTCAACGGCCTTAAGGCCCTGCGCCAGCGCTTGCCCAAGGTGCCCATGGTGATTGACGCAGGCATTGGCCGCCCCTCCCATGCCTGCCAGACGATGGAGCTGGGCTTTGATGCGGTGCTGGCCAATACCGCCGTGGCCAAGGCGGCCAGGCCTGCCGCCATGGCCGGCGCCATGGCACGGGCGGTGGACGCCGGCAGGGCCGCCTTTTTGGCCGGCCCCATCAGCGCCCGGGAACTGGCTCAGGCCAGCACCCCTGTGGTGGGCACCCCCTTTTGGCACCAGGAGCCGCAATGACAAACCTCGAACCCGCCCAGCTGATGCTGGGCGCAGAGCAAGACCGCTTGCAGCTGGGCCCGGTCACCCTGGTACTGAAACACAGCCAAGGGCCACTGGCCCAATCCCCCAAGGACTGGGACCACTGGCTGGCCCTTCGCATGGAGGGTGACACCCTGCCGCTGCTGCACGGGGAAGCCCCGGCGCACCCCTTCGCCCCCTGCCCGGCCCGCCTGGGCTTTTATCCCGTGGTGCCCGACGCCAGCTGGCTACCCCGGCTACTGGATTTGGGAGTGGGCACTGTGCAGCTGCGCTTTAAGGGCGACCCCTCGGCGGCGGAGCGCCAGGTGGCCCTGGCGGTGAAGGAGGCCCAGGGCTATAAGGCCCGGCTTTTTGTCAACGACCACTGGCAAGCCGCCTTGCACCATGGCGCTTATGGCGTGCACCTGGGCCAGGAAGACTTGCTGAGTGCCGACTTGGAAAGGCTCAGCCTGAGCGGTATTCACCTGGGCCTTAGCAGCCACGGCCTGTTCGAGCAGGCCAGGGCCTTGTCGCTAAGGCCTTCCTACATTGCCTTTGGCGCCATCTTTCCAACCACCACTAAAGATATGCCCAGCGCCCCCCAGGGTTTGGATAAGCTCAAGGCCTTCTGCCACCGCGCCGGGGCCACCCCCACAGTGGCCATTGGCGGTATCGACCTTGATAACGCCGCTGCGGTGCTGGCCCAGGGTCCGGGCAGCCTGGCGGTGGTCAGGGCCGTTACCGAAAGCGGCCAGCTTAAAACCGAGGTCGGCCGCTGGCTGGCCCTCTGTGGAGGTTAAGATGCGCCATCACCGCCAAACCCTGCTGTGGGGACAGGCCGCCCAGGAGCAACTGGCCGGCAGCAAGGTGGCCATAGTAGGCCTGGGGGGACTTGGCAGCCCGGCGGCACTCTACCTGGCCGGCGCCGGCGTCGGCCTGCTGCGCCTTATCGATGCCGACAAGGTGGAGCTAGGCAACCTGCACCGGCAGATCCTCTATAAGAGCAGCCACCTGGGCCGGGGCAAGGCACAAATGGCCCGCCGCCAGTTACAAGCCCTGGACCCAGGCTGCCAGATAGACGAGTGCCCCTCTTATATAGAGGAAGGCAATATCGACCGGCTGCTCACCGGGGTGGACCTGGTGCTGGACTGTGTCGATCAGCTGGCCGGCAAGCAGCTGCTGAACCGCTGGTGCGTCAGCCGGGGGGTGCCATTGGTGTCGGCCATCGCCAACCGCTGGCAATGCCGGGTGCAGTTGGTTCACAAGGGACCTTGCCTGGCCTGCCTTTATGGCCAGGCCCAGCATGGTGATGGCCGCTGCGACACCCTGGGGGTGGCCGGGCCTGTGCTGGGTATGGCGGGAAGCTTCCAGGCACTGTTGGCCATCAAGCACCTGCTGGGCTTGGCGCCCGCCGCTGACAGCCTACATCTATTTGACGGGGAGCAGCTCAGTTGGCGCCACTGGCAATTGACTGCCGACCCAGACTGCCCCGTTTGCCAATAAAAAAGGCCGCTGCTGCGGCCTTTTTCGTTACTGGTTGGGAGCCGTTATCTTGCCCTGCCCCAGGGTGCGGTCGAAGAAGCGGGTAATGGTCTTGTACTGGTGGATGCGGGTTTCCTTACCGTACAGAGAGTGCTTGGCACCGGGATAGGCCATGAACTCGAACAACTTGCCCTGGTCCTGCAGCTGCTTGATGAGCTTGGTGGTGTTGGTGAACAGCACGTTGTCGTCCGCCATGCCGTGGTAGATCAACAGCTCCCCTTTCAGATCCTTGGAGTAAGGGAATACCGAGGACGCCTCATAGCCCTTGCCGTTGGCCTGGGGAGTGTTGAGGTAACGCTCGGTGTAGTGGGTATCGTACAGACCCCAATCGGTCACCGGAGCGCCGGAAACACCGGCGGCAAAAGTATCGCCGGCCTTGAACATGGCCATCAGGGTCATGTAGCCCCCGTAGCTGTGGCCATAGATACCGACCCGGCCCCCATCCACATAACCCTGGGCTTTCAGCCAGTTGGCCCCCAGCACCTGGTCATGCAGTTCAATTTCCCCCAGATGCTGGTAGATAACGTCTTCAAAGGCCTTGCCACGATTTTCGCTGCCCCTGTTGTCCAGCTGGAACACCACATAACCCCGGCTGACCATGTACTGGGTCCAGAGGTTGGCGTCGCTCCAGGCGTTGACCACCAACTGCGCGGTGGGGCCGCCGTAGACCCGCACTATGGCCGGGTAGCCGCCCTCTGGCATGGGGGTGCTGGGCTTAAAGACGCGATATTGCAGGGACTTGCCGTCTTCGGCTTGCAGGGTACCGTACTGGGGTTTCACCCAATCCTTGAGATAAGGCGCCAGGGGATGCTTGGCGTCCAGGCGGTTTTCCACCAGGTAGGCCTTGGGAGTACCGTCGCTGCTGTGCAGTGAAACCTGGGGGGGCTGGTCCAGGCTGGAGTAGAGATCCAGGTAGTGGCCGCCGTCCTTGCTGAAGGAAATGGCGTGCCAGCCCGGCCTTACCGACACCTGCTGGGGCTTGGCAGCGGTGCTGCCGTCCAGGCGGGTACGGTACAGCTGGCGCTCCTTGGGATCGCTTACCCAACCGGTGAAGTAAAGCCAGCCATTGGCCTCATCCACTTTGGCCAGGGCTTCCACCTGCCAGTCGCCCTGGGTCAGGGGTTTTAGGGCACCGTCCTTCAGGCGGTACAGGTGCTTAAAGCCGCTGCGCTCCGAGGCCCAGATCAGGCTGTTGTCCTCTTTTAAAAAGCGCAGGTCGTTGTTGAGGTTGACCCAGGTCTTGGCCTCTTCCTTGACCAGCACCTGGCTGGCGCCAGTCTTGGGATCGATACCGCGCAGTTCCAACTGGTGCTGGTCCCGGCTTTGCCATTGGTAGGTGAGCAGGCTGCTGTCGTTGCTCCAGGCGACCCTGGGGATATAGATATCCTTGTTGTCGCCGGTGTCGAACCAGCGCACCTGGTCACCAGCGATGCTCACCACCCCCAGTTTCAGGGTAACGTTGTGGTCTCCGGCGGCGGGGTAACGCTGCTGGATAAAATCGATGCGATCGGCATAGATCTCGTTGCGCACCACTTCCGGGACCGGGGTTTCGTCCACCTGCAAGAAGGCGATTTGCTGGCTGTCCGGTGCCCACCAATAACCGGTGAGACGGCCCATTTCTTCCTGGGCCACAAACTCGGCCATGCCGTTTTTGATGGGGCCTTGACCGTCCTGGGTCAGGGCCTGTTCCTGGCCGCTGGCCAGATCCAAGACGAAGATGTCCTGGTCACGGATAAAGGACACCTTCTTGTCGTCCGGGCTGAACTTGGCGTCAAGCTCAAAGGCGTCGGTCTTGGTCAGCTGCCGCGCCTTGCGGCTGGCAAGATCGTAGTAATAGAGGTCGCCGGCCAGGGGGAAAAGCAACGCCTTGCCGTCGTGGGACCAGTGGTATTCCACTATGCCGGAGGCAAAGAGCCGTTGGCGTTCGCGGCGGGCCTTCTCCTCATCGGACAGCTGTTCGGCGCCCTTATGGAGATCGTCCGAGTCCACCAGGCGGCTCAACTTACCGCTGGCAACGTCATAGGCCCAGAGATCGAGACGGTTGGCGTCGTCGCTACGCCCTTGCAGGAAGGTCACCAGCTTGCCGTCGGGGGAGAAAGTGGGTGCCCTTAGCTTGGCCCCGGCCAGACCGGGGTCCGAGAAGATACGCTCAATGGTCAAAGGCTGGGCTGCCAGGGGGGCAGCGGCCAGTAATGTGATTGCAGGCAGGATTGTTTTCATTGTTGCCCTGTTCCTTGGATGGTGTCAGGGCCTTTGTGCCATGTTACCCCTGGCCTTACAAGTTTTGTCGGACCAGCGCCATACCCGCCAAGGCCAGGAGTATGGTGAGGCTAACGTTAAGGAAGATGTTGAGGCCAGCCTTGAGAAAGTCCCCTTGCTGCAGCAGCAGCACGTTATCCATGGCGAAGGTGGAATAGGTGGTCAAGGCCCCCAAAAAACCCAGGCCGATCAGTTGGCGCCAGGGGTGGGCATCGATATGGCCGGCAAAGACCAGGCCCATCAAGATCCCCATCAGGAAAGAGCCCAGGGTATTGACCAGCAAGGTACCGTAAGGAAAGCCCCGGCCCAGCAGCCAGACGCAAAATTCACTGATGCCAAAACGCAGCATGGCGCCCACGGCACCGCCCATGGCAACAAACAACAGTCCTTGCATGACTTCCTCTTGGCTCTGTCGAAAGGCTTAAGCCTACCGAGAGCCGCCGTTGGATACCAGACTGGCGCCTTTAGTTAGTTAAAATCGGAAATTTTGGCCAAGAAACGGGCAGAACTGAGGCTATAGATGGTGAAATTTACGGCCCTTTTCCGAGGCTTTAAACGCA
>NZ_AMRI01000046.1 GCF_000299915.1 Gallaecimonas xiamenensis 3-C-1 | reverse complement strand
CCGCCTGTTTCCCCACCGCCAGGCTGCCAATGTCGTCGCCCAGCCCCAGGGCCTTGGCGGCGTGGCAGGTCACCCCTTGCAGGGCCTCCCTTGGGGTGAGGCGAAACAGGGTGCAGCCCATATTTAGCATCAGCAGCAGCGAGCTAAGGGGCGAGGTGCCGGGGTTGATGTCGGTGGCGATGGCCATGGGCACCTGGTACTGGCGCAGTAAATCGATGGGCGGCAGCTGGGTTTCGCGCAAAAAGTAATAGGCGCCGGGCAGCAACACGGCCACGGTGCCGCTGTCTTTGATGGCCTTGACCCCGGCTTCGTCCAGGTATTCCAGGTGGTCCACCGACAACGCCTTAAAGCCCGCCGCCAGCGCCGAGCCGCCCAGGTTGGACAGCTGCTCGGCATGGAGTTTGACCGGCAGGCCATGGGCCTGGGCGGCCTCGAACACCTGGCGGGTTTGCGCCACAGAAAAGCCCACCCCTTCACAGAAAGCATCTACCGCGTCCGCCAGGCCTTCTTCGGCAATGGCGGGCAGCATCTGCTTACAGACCAGGTCGATATAACCGTCTGGGTCGTCTTTAAACTCCGCCGGCAGGGCGTGGGCCCCTAAAAAGGTGGTTTGGATGCGCTGGGGCATCTGCTGGCCCAGCAAGCGGGCGATGCGCAGGCACTTTTGCTCGGTCTCGAGGTTAAGGCCGTAACCGGATTTGATTTCAACCGTGGTCACCCCTTCGTCCAGCAGCGCCCTGAGCCTGGCCCTGGCGCTGTGGTAGAGGCTTTCTTCGTCCTCTGCACGGGTGGCCCGCACCGTGCTCATGATGCCGCCGCCGGCGGCAGCGATGTCCTGGTAGCTGGCCCCTTCCAGGCGCAGGGCAAATTCCCTGGCCCTGTTGCCGCCAAAGACGATATGGGTGTGGCAGTCGATAAAGCCCGGCAGCAGCCAGCCGCCACCGCCGTCTATCACCGGCAGCAGTGGGTCCAGGGCCGGCAGCTCGGCCTTTTTACCGAGCCAGGCGATGCGATCGCCCCTTACCGCCAGGGCGCCGCCGCGAATATCCCCGGCCTCGCCCATGGTGGCCAGGTTCACGTTTACTACCAGCCAATCCCAGTCTGCCGACATCTTGCCTCCACAACTTGTATATACAACCTGACTGTGCCACATTGACGTGAACGTCAACAAGGCTTTTTCACACCATGAGCAAGTTTGTGCCCATACGCCAATGGCTGCTGGACAGCATAGACGCCGGCAACCTTGGCCCGGGGGACGCCGTGCCGTCCGAGAACCAGTTGGCCGAGCGTTTTGGGGTGTCGCGGATGACCGCCCGCCGGGCCCTTACCGAACTGGTGGACAACGGCATGCTGGAGCGCCGCCAGGGCCAGGGCACCTTCGTGGCCGAACTCAAGGCCCAGAGCGCCCTGTTGACCATCCGCAATATCGCCGACGAGATCGCCGGCCGTGGCCACCACTACCAGGCCGAGGTGGTCAGCCTCAAGGCGCTGCCCTGCCCGGCGGACGTGGCCAAGCTGCTGGGCCTGAGCCCCGGCAGCCAGGTGGGCTATTCGAAGATTCTGCACGCCGAGAACAGCGCTCCCATCCAGCTGGAGGAGCGCTACGTCAACCTGGAGCTGGCCCCGGCCTACCTGGCCCAGGACTTTGAACAGCACACGCCCCACGAATACCTCAGCGCCGTGGCGCCCCTGACCGCCGCCCACCACTGGGTGGAAGCGGTGGCCGCCGATCCGGCCCAGGCCGGGCTGCTGGACGTAGCCGAGCACAGCCCGCTGTTAAAACTCACCCGGCTGACCGCCTCCCGCCAGGGTGCGGTCAGCCTGGCCCGCCTTTACCACCCCAGCCACTACAGGCTGGGGGGACAAATACCAATGACATTGGGGGAATCCTTATGAACCATACCGGCACCCGCCTGGACGACAGCCGCGTCGTCCGCGCGCCCCACGGCAGCGAACTGCGCTGTAAAAACTGGCTGGCCGAGGCCGCCCTGCGCATGCTGATGAACAACCTGGACCCGGCCGTAGCCGAACATCCCCAGGCGCTGGTGGTGTACGGCGGCATCGGCCGCGCCGCCCGCAACTGGGAATGCTTCGACAAAATCGTTGAGGTATTGCAGCGCCTGGAAGAGGACGAAACCCTGTTGGTGCAATCCGGCAAGCCGGTAGGGGTATTTAAAACCCACAGCGACGCCCCCCGGGTGCTCATCGCCAACTCCAACCTGGTACCCCATTGGGCCAACTGGGAGCACTTCAACGAACTCGATAAAAAGGGCTTGATGATGTACGGCCAGATGACCGCCGGCTCCTGGGTTTATATCGGCTCCCAAGGCATAGTCCAAGGCACCTACGAAACCTTTGTGGCGGTGGCCAAGCAGCACTTTGGCGGCAAGGCCCAGGGCCGCTGGATCCTCACCGGTGGCCTTGGCGGCATGGGCGGCGCCCAGCCCCTGGCCGCCACCATGGCCGGCTTTAGCATGCTGGCGGTGGAATGCGACGAGACCCGCATCGATTTTCGCCTCCGTACCCGCTACGTGGATAAAAAGGCCACCACCCTGGACGAGGCCCTTGGCATTATCGAAGACGCCAACGCCATGGGCCGCGCCGTGTCGGTGGGCCTGCTGGGTAACGCCGCCGATGTGTTCGCCGAACTGGTAAAACGCGGCATCATCCCCGATGTGGTCACCGACCAAACCTCGGCCCACGATCCCCTAAACGGTTACCTGCCCCAGGGCTGGACCCTAGAGCAGGCCCGCGAGATGCGCGCCAAGGACGAAGCGGCCGTAGTCAAAGCCGCCAAGGCCTCCATGGCGGTGCAGGTTGAAGCCATGCTGGCCCTGCAACAAGCCGGCGCGGCAACGCTGGATTACGGCAACAACATCCGCCAGATGGCCTTCGATGTGGGGGTGAAAAACGCCTTCGACTTCCCCGGTTTTGTACCGGCCTATATCCGCCCGCTGTTCTGCGAAGGCATAGGCCCGTTCCGCTGGGTGGCCCTCTCTGGCGACCCGGAAGACATCTACAAGACCGACGCCAAGGTCAAAGAACTGATCCCCAACGACCCGCATCTGCATAACTGGCTGGACATGGCTCGCGAGCGCATCGCCTTCCAGGGCCTGCCGGCGCGCATCTGCTGGGTGGGCCTTAAAGACAGAGCGCGCCTGGCCAAGGCCTTTAACGACATGGTTAAAAACGGCGAAGTCAAAGCCCCCATCGTTATCGGCCGTGACCATCTGGACAGCGGCTCTGTAGCCAGCCCCAACCGCGAAACCGAAGCCATGAAAGACGGCTCCGACGCCGTGTCCGACTGGCCGCTCTTGAACGCCCTCCTTAACACCGCTGGCGGCGCTACTTGGGTGTCCTTGCACCACGGCGGCGGGGTCGGCATGGGCTTTAGCCAACACGCAGGCGTTGTGATAGTGGCTGACGGCAGCGACGCCGCCGAAAAACGCCTGGGCCGTGTGCTCTGGAACGACCCGGGCACCGGGGTAATGCGCCATGCCGACGCCGGTTACGACATCGCCCAGAACTGCGCCCGGGAACAGGGCCTGGACCTGCCCATGCTGGAGAACAAATGATGTTTGAATTGGTACTCAAGCCCGGCCTGCTCACCCTTAGCCAACTGCGCCGGGTAGCGGCCGAGCCGGTCAAGGTCAGCCTGGTTGATTCCGCCTGGCCGGCCATCGACGCCAGCGCCACCATGGTCCGTAAGGTGATCGAAGAAGACCGCACCGTTTACGGCATCAACACCGGCTTTGGCCTCCTGGCCAACACCCGCATTGCCCGCCACGAGCTGGAAGAGCTGCAACGGCGCATAGTGCTGTCTCACGCCGCCGGTATCGGCGAGCTGATGAGCGAAGACACGGTGCGGCTGTTGATGGTGCTCAAGCTCAACTCCCTGTCCCGGGGCTTCTCTGGCATTCGCCGGGTGGTGCTGGAAGGGCTGATGGCACTGATTAACGCAGAGGTCTACCCCTGCATTCCCAAGAAGGGCTCGGTTGGCGCCTCGGGGGACCTGGCGCCCCTGTCCCATATGGTCTGCCCGCTGATTGGCGAAGGCCATGTGCTGCACAAGGGCCAGAAGATAAGCGCCGCCCAGGGCCTGGAAATCGCCGGTATCAAGGCCATTACCCTGGCCGCCAAAGAGGGCTTGGCACTACTGAACGGCACCCAGGCCAGCACCGCCTTTGCCCTGCAAGGGCTCTTTGCCGCCGAAGATTTATTTGTGGCCGGCAGCGTCATCGGCGCCACCAGCGTTGAAGCGGCCCTGGGTTCACGCCGCCCCTTTGATGCCCGCATCCACGCCGTGCGCGGCCAAAAAGGGCAAATCGATAGCGCCGCCCTGTATCGCCATATCCTAGGGGACAGCTCCGAGGTGGGCGCCTCCCACGCCAACTGCGACAAGGTGCAAGACCCTTACAGCCTGCGCTGCCAACCCCAGGTCATGGGCGCCTGCCTGACGCAAATTCGCCAGGCCGCCGAGGTGCTTTTGTGTGAAGCCAACGGCGTTACCGACAACCCGCTGGTATTCGCCGAGGACGACGACATCATCAGTGGCGGCAACTTCCACGCCGAACCTGTGGCCATGGCCGCCGACAACCTGGCGCTGGCCATCAGCGAAATTGGCGCCCTGTCCGAGCGGCGCATGGCGCTCCTTATCGACAAAAACCTGTCCGGCCTGCCGGCCTTTTTGGTGAACAACGGCGGCGTCAACTCGGGCTTTATGATCGCCCAGGTTACCGCAGCTGCGCTCGCGTCCGAGAACAAGTCCTTGGCCCACCCGGCCAGCGTTGATTCCCTGCCCACCAGCGCCAACCAGGAAGACCATGTGTCCATGGCCACCTTTGCCGGCCGCCGCCTGGCAGACATGGCCGCCAACACCCGTGGCGTACTGGCGGTGGAATACCTGGCCGCCTGCCAGGGCCTGGATTTCCGCGCCCCCCTTAAAGCCGCGCCCATAGTGGAAGACGCCAAAGCCATACTGCGTGGCCAGGTGCCCTTCTACGACCAGGACCGCTACATGGCCGCCGACATGGAAGCGGCCAACGGCATACTGCTGCTGGGGGCATTTAACCCCCTGGCCCTGCCGGGCCTGTTGCCCAGCCTCTAAGCCGGTACGCAAAATGGAAAAGGCCCCGAAAGGGGCCTTTTTTATGGCCTGAAGCCACCATTACCAAACTTCGGGTCCGCTTTTGGCCAGCATTCAGGGCCGCCCTTGGGCAAGCTTTCCTTGCACCCAATACAAGGAGAACCCTATGTCCCGCTTCATCCTCAAGGGCCTCGCCGAGGCCCAGTTTGCCGACCTCTTCACCCTCGACGATCAGCAGTTGGCCGCCCGGCAGATGCGGCGCCTGGTCGCCGACAGTCCGAACGGCTACCCCTGCCGAATCAGCCTCGATGACGCCGAGCCAGGTGACGAAGTCCTGGCGCTGCCCTACCAGCACCAGGGGGGAGACAGCCCCTACAGGGCCAGCGGCCCCATCTTCGTGCGTCAAGGCGCCCGCCAGGCCGAGCTGAAAGCAGGAGAGGTGCCGCCCTACATCGGCAAGCGGCTGGTCTCGGTCAGGGGCTACGACCAAAGCCACTACATCATCAGGGCCGCAGTCTGCCCCGGCGCCGAGCTGGCGCCGCTGCTGGAGGACTTCTTCGCCGATCCGGCCCTGGCCTATGTGCAGCTGCACACAGCCAGCCGGGGCTGTTATCTCTGCCAGGCCGAAAGGGCCCAGCCCTGACGGCGAAGGGCTAGCCACCCCCCGCTTTTACACTGCCAAGACAAGGCCTTAGCCTTTTTGGCGGCTATGCTTGAGCAGGGAAAGCGGGGAAATGCCATGACCAAATCGAAAGTCGATCGCCAGACCAGACAGGCCAGGGTGCGGGTGCACCGTGGCGTCCAGCTGACCGGCCTGCTGCTGGTGGTGGCCATCATGGCCGCCTTTATCGGTATCCCCTGGCTGGCGGAACTGGCCGCCTTCGGGGTCATCTTGGTTGGCGGCGCCACGGGGTATGGGTATTGGCAAGTCAGGCGGGGTATTCATCGGCATTGATGGCGGTTATCGACTTGCCTCTTTGGCATTGGACTTCATCGCTATCTATCTAATGGTATTTACCTCTGCCGGGGTGTGGGTTAGCGTTGGACGGTGACTAGCGCAAAGGAGTGCCACATGGTGTCGCCAAAATTGATCGCCAAGATCGAGTCTGAAGAACCTACCCTGAAATTGGCTGTCCTGATTGACGCCGATAATGCCCAGGCCGCTGTAATTGAAGGATTACTTGCTGAAATCGCCCGTTACGGTGAAGCGACCGTCAAGCGTATCTATGGCGACTTCACCTCCCCAACCAGCGCCAGCTGGAAAAAGGTACTTCAACGCCACGCCATAAAGCCTATCCAGCAATACGCTTACACCACAGGCAAAAACGCCTCTGATAGCAGCATGATCATTGATGCGATGGACTTGCTTTATAAACGCACGTTCGATGGTTTCTGCATCGTCAGCAGTGACAGCGATTTTACCGGCCTGGCTGTTCGCATAAGGGAAGAAGGCCTGCTGGTCTTGGGCTTTGGCGAGCAAAAGACACCCGATGCCTTCCGTAGCGCTTGCCACAAGTTCATCTTTACCGAGGTGCTGCGCCCTGAAGCCAGTCAGGTCAGCATCGTTAGCCAAGAACAATCTACTGCCACAGCAGAAAAACCCCAGGCCGCATTTCCAAAACAATTCATGCTTGATGCCCTGGAGCAATCGAGCGACGAATCGGGCTGGGCGCATTTGGGTACCTTTGGTGCCTACCTGTCGAAGCTCCAACCTGATTTTGACTCTCGAAATTTTGGCTTCAAAAAGCTATCCGATCTCGTCAGGGCCAAGGACGATCTCTTTATCACCGAAGATCGCCAAATAGCGGGTTCAGACCAGAAGGCTCTTTACATCAAAGCGGCTAAGTAGCTTTGACGCTGCCTAGGCGTAAATAAGGACGATCAAGGATGGTTTTCCGAGGGGGGACCGTCTAAACAGGCTGTTTGCAGTTGATGACAGGGAGGTTATCAGCAATTGGGGGCTGTGACTCAAGGGCGGTAGCGTGTCTCGAATGTGCCCTACGGGCACTGGCTTTTATTTACGGGGGGCGCCCCGCAGCGCGGTACTTTTACTCGGCCCATCCTTGGGCCTCACCCTAGCGGGCCATCGTCGCAGTACGCCGGTGTTCAAAATCGTTCCAGACGATTTTGTCGCTGCTCCCTCACCTCTGATCGCTTGCCGCTGACTCAATTCTCGAATGGCTAAGGCGATGCGGACCCTCCATGGTGGTTGGGCCCAACTCGGCCATCCAGGGCCTCGCCCCTGTGGACGTGGCAGACTGTCAGATCGTGGGTTGCGTCGTTCAGGTTTTTGGATAGGCATACAGTATATCCAGGCCCACTATCGATATTTGGCACCTTTATTACCGATGCCAGGCTCGCTTATTCCAGCAGTTACTAGCTAAGAGACTGATTAAGTTTGATTTTTCAGGTGGTCCGACTTCATGATAAGAAGCCGGTCCGATCAGCAAAAGAAGCCGACTCGTTTTCACGCAGGACGATTGACAGGTTCGCAGATATCACCAAGTAAATCAGGTGGTTAAAATCACCATCCCAAGTGATCTGATGAGTGAAAACGAGCCGGCTTCATAACTATTGTTATGCCTTTTAAGGATGAATCGTGAAGATCGAGAAAATCACTATAAAAAATTGGAGATCAATAAAGAATCAAGTTGTCTATGCTCAGGACTTGATGGTGATAATTGGTCAAAACAATCACGGAAAATCAAACTTATTGTCTTCAATGTTGTTTTTCTTTGGTGAGATTAAGCATCATGATTTGGATTTCCATAAAGGCTCCACAGAATTATTTGTCGAATTGCAGTTTGGATGCCTAGATGAATCTGACAATACAACCTTCAAGAAATATTTAACCTCCGAAGGCAAAATTGTAGTTAGAAAAACAGCGTATTTAGGCGGCAGTTTTGAGTATCGTGGTTATATCGAAAACCCTACAGAAGAATGGCTCCAAGAGGTAAATGCCAGCGCATACACAAAAAGAGAGTTGGCCAGCAGTCTTCCATTTCATCCATTTCTCCCTGCTACAGGAAGAATTTCAAAGCAAGATATTGTTGATGCTCAAGCTGCCTACATTGAACAGAATCGAGATGCAATAAATTTTAGCTATGAGCTTGAGGCCACAAACTTCCTAGGTCTAAAATCGGTCGCTAGTGGCATATTTGGGGAGGTATACTTCATTCCGGCAGTCAAGGAAGCGTCTGACGACTTTACTTCAAAAGATTCTAGCGTCTTCGGAAAAATGTATTCAGACGTTGTAGCGTTAATGTCAGAAAACAACGATGAATGGAAGACAACTAAAGAAAATTTAGGGAAACTTTTCGCAACACTGAACAAGAAAGACAAAGATGGCAATGTAAATGAAGGGCGTCCTCAACAGCTTTCAGATTTTGAGGAAGAGCTCGCGACAGAGTTGGTTACATGGGGAGCAAGAGTTGATATTGAGGTAAGCTCCCAAGATATTGAAAGTGTATTTAAAGCAAACACACAAGTGTGGGTCGATGACGGGGTAAGAACCGATATAAAGCGGAAAGGTCATGGATTACAGAGAGCATTAACAGTCGCACTGATCCAGGTTGTCGCCAAAAGAGCTATTGCAGCCGCGGCGAATAATGGCAATGAGGGCGAAGGCGCAAGAAAAGTATCAAATTCCAGGTACTTTATTTTTGAGGAACCGGAGCTTTATCTGCATCCTCAAGCACAGCGATCCTTATTTGATTCGTTCGTCAATCTTTCGGAGTCTGGAAGTCAAGTCATTCTGTGCACTCATTCTAGCGGCTTAATTGATGTTGAACGATACAAGTCAATCTACATAGCCACCAAAGAAACCGGGTCTGATGAGACTACGGTAAAGCAATGTGTGGATGATCTATTTGAAGGTGACGCAAAAAAGGACTTCAATTTATCCTATTGGATAAATCCAGACAGAGGCGAGTTATTTTTTGCTAGCAAGGTTGTGTTGTTGGAAGGGGCTACAGAAAAGACTGTTTTTCCTTTGCTGGCAAAAGAAATTGGGGTGTTTAGATATGATTACACGCTTATTGATTGTGGCTCTAAAGACAACATTCCGCTCTATGTCAAATTGCTCAACAAATTCAAAATACCCTACGTGGCTGTATATGATCGTGATCATCAGCAAGGAAAAGGCGCAGATGCTATTGCCTCGGCTAATACATCTACCCAAAAGATAGAAGATGTCATCGATTCCACCATAGGAAAATCTCTTGTCTTGGATAACGATATAGAGGAGGAGCTTGGGCTTCCAAAAGGTGGTAGTAGCAAGCCCTATATCGCTTTGAATCATATTACCTCACAAGGATTTACTTTGAGTGAGGTGATGAAGCAGAAAATCAGCCTCGCGTATGGCATCGAAGTCGAGGCATAACAATGCGCTGCACTCGGACAAATTTACGCTGTGCTTCAATTTGCCAGTGAGCGCGGCGTTATGCATCTCTCAATCTGGAGTTAATATGAATTATTGGAAGCTAGTAGTTTTGGGTTTTGCACTTGTTAGTCTTCAAGCTGTGGCTGCTATTGTGGGAGAAACTAAAGGTAAAGTCATTACGATCAGAACCTCTTCGCACTATCACGAGTCTATTCCGACAGATGCGGAAACTGAGACTATTTTCAAGCTGAGTAATAGCTACGTGGACTGCGAATGGGTAGGAATAAAAAATAGCGAAGCTGCTTTTGTCTCTACTTTGTTGGCTTCACAGGCACAGTCTAAAGAAGTGTCAGTTTGGTATTACAAGGACAAATATTCTCCTGTCTGGGGTAACGTATGTCAGGCTATAACTATAGAGTTGAAGTAAATGCATAACCAAGCTAGCAACCTGACACTGCATGCTACGCTTCTTTTTGGCGTGGCTGCGCCACGATACACCAAAAAGCTGCTCCGCACGCAGTGCAGGTTCTAGCGGCGTTAGAGTTCATCACTATGAAGAAATTGGCCTTAATTATGAGTTTACTTTCTATGTTCAGCTTCGCTAAAGCCACGGAATATACTGAGGGCCAAGTCTGGTCTTATAAGACAAGAATTGGTGAAGAGAAATCAACGGTTCTAATTAATAAAATTGAGGCAAATGAAAAGTTAGGGAAAATCTATCACGTTAGCCTCAACGAAGTTAAAGTTAAGAACCCTCATATGGCTGGCGGCTTTTCAAGCGAGCCACCTCATTTTCCGGTCTCTGAAGAAACTTTAAAGAAAAGCCTTCTTAAACTCGTCGGTAACGCTGCTCCAAATCCAGACTATATAGAAGGCTACAACACTTGGAAATCTGCTTTTGACGCAGGAGAGGCTGGTATATTTACTATATCCGTAGCTGAGATCGTTGGGTTCATTGAAGATACAATCAATAAATGAGAACAAACTCTAACAAAGCAATTAAAAATCGCCCACAAAAAGCGTGGGCTGGACTCGCTAACGCTCGCCTTTTATTGCGGCGTTATATGCAATGACCATGAATATATACGAAGAAGAAATTGAAGGAAGAGAATTCGATTGGTATGCAATCGATGATTCTGGAAATATTGCTTTATTCTCTACAGCTGGTGAGGGGTCTATTCCCAAGCTAGTAATAGAAAACTATAAGCATCATGATGAAATTTCAGATTCAATTGATGCTCCTAACTGGGGAAGTCCAGAAGTATGGGGAGATTATGCAAAGTTAGGTTTCTTTGTTTTCGATTGGGACCTGCCAGGTGGGCCATATCTAAGAGAATGCTCACCAACTAATACAATGAATGAAGAGCTTAAGAAAAAGATTCTAAGCATAAACAGTTTGCCAGTATTAGATGTTAACTTCTCAAAAGTAGAGAAAATTAATAATGTTTAAAAAGGCATATAACAAGTGACTGTGGCATTTCGTCAA
>NZ_AMRI01000045.1 GCF_000299915.1 Gallaecimonas xiamenensis 3-C-1 | reverse complement strand
CGCCATGATGGGATGGGTGTCCTTTTTACTATTTTTTTACTATTACTATTTTTACTCCATTTTTACTCCTTTTACTCAATGGGTGTCCTTTTTACTTTGACACCAGTTCAGCACGAGGACGGGTCATGGCCAGGGCCTTTATCAAGAGAGGGTCTTTCAAGGCTAGTTTTTGCGAGGCAACTTCGCCATGATTGGTGGGTGTTCTTTTTACTTTTTACTTTTTTATGTGGCTGACATGAATAATCAAACTGATAAATATGCTTTTATCCTAACAAAGAAAAAATTTAAAAATAATGTCGTTATGGTTGAAAGCATTCTCGCTGATAAGAAGTCTATAGGAATATCATAATGGAAGAGTTGTTGCCTGGTATTACTGACTTTGATGATGTTGTAAAAAGTCTTTGTTCGCAAAAAATCGTGGATCTATGTAAATATTATAATTATATGAATTATGATGACTTCCTCCTTGAGTCAGGTGCTGGTTTTCCTGGTTTAAAGAATGGTGAATTTATTTTTGATGAAGCACCTGGTGTCTTTGTCATCACTCTAGATAACGGTGATACAGTATCTATTCAAGATGATGAATTGAAAAACTCATTGGTTTATCAGCTTGATAGGAAAGGTGATGAGTATTTCCAGTATGGATTCCATTTTAAGGTTTTCAAAAATATTTCGATTCTTTCTGAGAATGTTATATCTAGTATAGATAAAGAGAAGGTAATAAATAAAAAGGTGGATAGAGTAGAGTATCTGGTTGATAGTGAAGGTAAGGGCCTTGGTTTTCCTGATTCGAATCAAATTGGTCTGGTTTTATCCTTTGGTAATTATAAGTTGGCCTTTTCTCTTGGTGCACTTAACGGACCTTTATTGACGCCGGTTACTGTAAAGTCTGGAGAAAATATAGATTTTAAAAACTACTCGTTACATTCACTTTAATTTTTTATTTTTAATAAGCCTTGGTCTTTCGAAGTGAGAGTAGAAGGGAAAAAAGTAGAGTGTTTGATAATGGCCTTGGATGTGATGCCTAAGGATGTCATTTCTCTAAAAACTCATGATGTATATTTTTCAGAACGTGATAATTTAATGATTGTTACATTTCGAAGTAAAGATTATCCCTCGAAACAGGGCAGAGGTAATTTGTCCTCTCTACCTTCTTTTGCTGTTGAGTGTGAAGTTGACGAAAATAGAATAGTGCGAAGTTATTTTGTTAGATAATTGGATTATGGTTACTCTCTACAGTTTTTATATTCATTGGAGAAGCCCCTCTTAATCAAGAGGGGCTTTTTGTTTTACTGCGCTTCAAATGCACCTATATCCGGGGCGCTGCCGCTGTAGGGCTGGCCGACATTGGTACCGGCGTCGATCAGATCTGAGCCATTTACCAAGTGGAAGAACTGCACGTCGGGCAGGCTGCCGTCGGCTTTGCGGGGGGCCAGCAGTTCGTCGATGTCGGTGCTTTGGAAGTCGCCGCCATTGACCGAGTGGCCGTCTTGCCAGCCGTTGTGGCTGATGTTGGTGCTGCTGGCATTGAGGCTATCGGAGGCGCCACCGTTCATAGACAGGCTGTTTTTGATGGTAAGGCTGTTGGCGGCGTTGGTGTTGCCAAAGCCGAAATTGCGGCCGTTGGCGTAACCGACGCTGTTGTAGATGGTGATATTGCCCCGGTTGGAGTTGTGGTCGAAGCCGTCCACGGCGTTACCGGCAGCAATGGTGTTGATAAAGACGGCGTGGTGTTTAAGGGTCTTGTCGTCGCTGCCGCCGGTTTTAAAGCCGTTGCCGTCGCCGCCGCTGGCCGAGCCGTTTTCCTGGTAGCCGTTACGGATGGCCCAGCTGTTCTCGTAGGTGGTGGTGACGTTGTCGGCGCCGCGCAGGTAGCCGTCGTAGCCGTCGTCCAGGTTGTTCCAGGCTCGGCAGCCTACGAAGCGGTTGCCGTCGCCCACCCCCAGTTTGGCGGCGAAGCCGTCGGCGTTTTCAAGGGAGGCATCGGCATTGAAGTAGGAGTCCACGTTCTTGATGAGGTTGTGGCTGGCACCGCTGTCCAATTGCAGGCCGGTGTCGGCGTTGCGGGAGAAGCTGGCGAACTCCACTGTGTTGTAGGAGCCGGTGATGTGCATGCCGTTGTCGCCGGCGTGCTCCACATCGATGCCGTAGATGGTCCAGTAACTGCCCCTCAGTTCAATGCCCCTGTTGCTGCCACTTTCGGACATGGCCGAGAAATTCAGTACTGGACGGGCGCTGTCTGTGGGGTACTTGCTCAAAGTGATGGGATTGGCTGCGGTGCCGCTCTGGTCGAGATCGATAGGATCGCTAAAGCTGTAGGTGCCGCCGCGCAGATAAATGGTGTCCCCCGCCGAGGCCGAGGCAATGGCCGAGAGCAGGGCGCTGGCGCTGTTGACCACTGTGGCATCAGGGTCTACTGGCGCGGCACTGCCGACCGGGGTGGCACCGAAGGCATTGGAGTTGGCACTGGCGCCGCTGGCGTCGGTGTATTTGACCCAAAACCAGTAAGGGGTACCGTTGTTCAGGCCGGTAGCGGTATAGCTCTGCACGCCGGCTGCCAAAGTGGCGATACGGGTGCGCCCCGAGGGGTTGGTGTCGGTGTCTTGGTAGATCTGGTAGCTTGAACCTGTGCCGGGATTGCTCCAACTGAGGCTTACCTGGCCGTCGCCGGCGCTGCCGCCGAGGCTGACCGCCGAGCCGGAGGGCGTGGCCGAGGCGGCATTGGAGTTGGCGCTGTTACCGCTGCTGTCGGTGGATTTTATCCAGAACCAGTAGGGCGTGCCGTTACTGAGGCCGGTGGCGGTATAGCCAAGGCTGCCGGCCCCCAGAGTGGCGATGCGGGTGCGGCCGCTGGGGTCGCTGTCGGTGTCCCGATAGACCTGGTAGCTGCTGGCGTTGCTCGCCGCGCTCCAGCTCAGACTGACCTGGCCATTACCGGCACTGGCAGTCAGGTTGACTCCCCCTGGGCCGGCGCTGTCATCGCCACCACCGGAGCCGTCAGCCGGAATGGAACATTCCTTGACGGTTTTACTGGGAATGGGATCGCTGCCGAAGGTGTCGATATTGCAGATGAAACTGCCGTTAAGCACCTTGTAGACAAATTGGCCGGCGGCGCCGAAGGCCACATTGGTGGCCTGGCTGACCGAACAGCTCTCGTCGCTCTTGCAGATGGTGCTGTAGCCGTCTGGCCTGTTGGTGGCGGCCTGGGCAGCCCCGGCCAACAGGGCCGCGCCCAGGGCCAGGGATAAGGTAGCGCTTTTCATCGGATTCTCCTTGCGATTATCCCACAGCTGTCCAAGTGCGCTGCAGGAGCGGTCGGATATGCCGGCTGGCCATGGTTCCCTGGCGGTATGGGGTAGATCCCTCTGATGCCGGTTGTCACCGGCTGGTGACAATTGGATGCTAAGTGAGCTTCGGTTTTGGCCGCAAAGGGCCTTTGCAGGAGATTGGGCTTTTGCGCCGCATCTGAATAATTTGGCCGAAGGTGATAAAAAATCAGCGGCCAAGGCCGCTGATTTTATTCAGGCCAATACCCAGCCGCCGTAGAGGGTACCGCCGACAATGGCGGTGGCTACCAGCAGCCGCGCCAAGGTAGGCAGCAGGCCGTGGGCCAGCTGAAAGCGGTTCCACAGATCCAGCTTGCGTTGCAGTTGGTGTTCCTGGCCGGGCAGCAGCAGCGGGTAGTGCTCCGGGGGAGCGGCGGCGCTTGGGGCCTGGGTCAACTCGGCGGTGCCGGCCAGCATCTGTTCCACCAGGCTTTCGCTGGCAATAAGGTCTTCCAGCACCTGGTCGCGAATGTATTCCAGCACGCCGGCTATGGTGTCCATCCTTTCGTGGGCGGCGGGGCACCATTCGTGCCAGTTGCGCTTGTCCACCGTCACCAGGTTGAAGTCGGGATAGGCGCTCTGCCAGTCTTCTATCTCGAAATGAGCCAGCAACTTGTCGGTCGGCACCAGTTGGCTCATGGCCTGGTTGAGCTGGTCCATCACCTTGCCGGCGGCGCTGGCCACCTTGAGCATGCGTTTTTTCTCGAAATAGCCCACCTGGCCGTCGGCGGTGATCACCTGCCAGGTGTTGGCCAGCAGCGCCTGTTCGTTGCGCACCACCGCCGCCATATGTTCACAGGCATGAAGCAGCCCCAGCAGCCCCTTGAGGTAGGGCTCCCAGCCCTGGCCAAGCTTGGCGGCGGCCAAAAGGTGCGCCCTGTGGCAAAGGGCGTCATGCTCCTTGAGGGTTTGCATCAGGGTGTTGCGTTCCACGGCTAGGCTTTCCAGCACCCGGGGAATGGCGTCCTTCTTAAGCTCCTCACCCCGGTGGCGGATCACCCCGCCCGAGGGTTGCAGATCGCCCCGGTGCAGGGCCTTGAGGGTGGCAATTTCAATATCCAGGTTGCGGGCCGAAGCCAGGTCGGCCTTGAGGCTGGCCGGGTAGAGGGCGGCCAGGGCCTCGGTGGGGGCCTGGGGCAGGGCACCGGTGCTGAGCAATTCGTCCAGGGAGGCGAAGTTGCGCATCAGCTCCCGGTCCAGGTAGTTGCCCCGGTAGCGCGGGTCCAGGGACTGGCGGCTGAAGCGGCGCATCACGGCGTCTTCTTCGGCCACCTGTTCCAGGCCGGCCTTCTTGTCCGGGGCGTAGAAGTCGCCGCTTATCTGTTCGCGCAGCTTGGCCGGGTCGGCAAAGAGTTCCCAGGCCGGGCGGCCGTCTATGTCGGCGGCGATGTAGCAGGCCTTGGCGTTGTCTTCCCGGTCACGGTTGGCCGGGTGGGTGGCCCACATCTGCGGCGGCCTGGCCATATCTTGGTCGAACACCCGGTGCTGGGCCGGATCGCTGCCAGGGTTGGGGCCGGCGGGTTGACCATAGGCCGGGTCGTCCAGCACGGTGCGCATGGCGTCCATGGTGATGCGCTGGGCGTTAAAAAGATCGCCAAGGCGTTTGCCGTCCCCTGCTTCGCTGCGGGCCACCTGCAGGGCGGTTTGCCAGCCGTGGTCGGCGGCCTGGAGCTTGTGCAGGGCATTGACCAGGGCGTCGCTGCCGGTTACCGACACCGCCACCAGATCGGCGTTGAACTCCATTTCCCGGCTAAGGGCCCGCTCGGCGATCAATACCAGCCGGAACAGGCTGTCCACCACGGCGCGGATAGACCAGACAACCAGCCCCAGCAGCCAGCCGATCCAGGCGATACGAGGATCGGTACGGCTGACCACGCGGATCAGCTTGTCCAGCCAGTCACGGGTGCTGACCATATGGCCGATGATCTGCTGGGCCAGGTAGACCCAGCGGCCCACCATCATGGAGCGCTGGGCAAAATGGCCGAATTCGTGGGCCAGTACCGCCTTGAGTTCACCCAGGCTAAGCACATTGACCAGGCCCAGGCCGATGATCAGGTTCTTCTTGGACGGCAGCAGCAGGTTCTTGAAGGACAGGTCATAAAAAACGGCGGCGTTCACTTCCGGAGTCAGGAAGACCCGGTGCGGCCGGGGGGCGCCTATTTCGTCCGCCAGTTGCTGAACAAAGGCAAAGAGTTCCGGTTCCTGCTGTGCGCTCACTTCAATGCCGTCGGGATTGGCTCCCTTGCGCACCGTAAACAGGGACTTGGCCATAAAGAGGGTCAACAGGCCGGCACAGAAGGTGACCAGCAGCCGGATCAGGTCGAATTTGACCAGCAGGTGCTGCACACCCTTGAAGGTGACCACCCCAAAGCAGATGCCAAGGACGATATAGCCGACCATAAAGGCGGCCAGTCCCACCATGGCCAGGGTGGCCTGGCGGCGGTAAGAGGCTCTGGGTTTGGTGAGATCCGCCGGTACCTGGCTGGGGCCGGCAGGGTAGAGGGCGTTTTGCGCCATGGGCTTGTACCTTCCTTGGATTAACAAAAGCCTGAAGATAGTAGCAGCCCACCTGCGGTCTGGGAATGGCGTGGCGGCACCATGAAAAAGGCCCCTTGCGGGGCCTTGGCGTTGTCAGTTACCGGTCTTTTTCTTGAACAGGTCGCCGAGTTTTTCCCCCAGCTTGTCCTTGAGCTTGTCCTTTTGCTCGTCGATCTTCTCCTGGGCCTTGCCCTTGAGCAGGGCGTCCATGTCGGGGCGCACCTTGGGATCGTCGAAGGCGCCGGTGATCTTGATGGGCAGGGTAATGCCCTTGAGCTCGTCCATGGTCTTGCCGTCCTGGCCCTTGAGGGTGCTCACTACCTTGGCGGCAACGGCGTAGTCCAGGGTCTTTTTGGGCAGGTCGATGTCACCGGCGCCGGTCACCCGCAGCAGCGGCGAGGACAACAGCAGATCCGGGTTGTGCATCAGGCCGTCTTTGAAGGTGGCCGAACCGGACAGCTCGGCAAAGTCGGTCTTCTTGGTATCGTCATCCGGGGCGCTCTGGCCCTTGAGGATAGCACCGGCCTTACGCAGCTCATGGGCGATGTTGACCCCGTACACGGCACCGTCGCGGAACTGGAAGTCGGCGCTGCCGTTAAGGCTCTCGGTGAGGCTGGTAGGGGTCAGGCCGATGGCGGTGATGTTGGCCTTGGCCGAGGTAGTACCGGCCAGCAGCGGCTTGTCGGACTGCATGAAGTCCTTGAGCAGCGGCTCGATTTGCACGCCGGACACGTCTTTTTGCACCGCCAGCCTTGCCGGCTGTTTGCGGGCGTCGACTTGTGCGTCCAGCTTCACTTTGCCCTGGTAGAGCTCGGCGCTGAACGGTGCCAGGGCCAGTTGGCCCCTGTCGTTACTGGCCTTGATTTGCAGGTTTTCCATCACCAGGTGGCTCAGCTTCAGCCAGCCCAGGCTGAGGTTGGCCTTGGCCTTAAAGCCGCGCAGGGCAGACAGATCCGGCTCGATTTCCGCTGCCGTGTCGGCTTGGCTCTGGCCTTTGGCGGCGGGCTTGTCGCTGGCCGGGGGCAGGTAGCGGTCGGCGTCGAACTTGTCCAGGGCCAGGGTCAGGGCCAGGTCCGGCACCGCCCCTTTGAGGTTGACCTTGGCGTTGCCGCTCAGCTGGGTCTGGTCCAGGTTGCCTTTGAGGTTGGTCAGGCTGGCCTGTTGCTCGCCGTATTGCCAGTCAAAGCCCAGGGCGAAATCCGACAGGGTGCTGTTGTCGGCCCGCTGGGGCAGGGCGATGCCCAGGCGTTCGGTCAGGCCGCGCAGGTCGGTCTTTTCAATGCTCAGGCTGCCGCTGGCGGCGGGGTCGGTAAAGAGCGCCTTGGCGCTGGCCTTACCCTTGACAACCATGTTGGCCAAATCCAGTTGCAGGCTTTGCAGGTCGGCGGTGGCGGCGTTGAGATCCACTTGGCCCTGGGTGGCAAAGGACAGCTCCACCGGCTTGGCCAGGCCCTCGCCGCTCAGTTTGGCGGTGGCTGCCAGGCGCGGCAGGCCAAGCTGGGTCAGCTGGTCATTGAACTGCAACTGGGCATCCAAAGTGGCCACCAGTTGCTGGGCACCCAGGGTGTGGAAGCGGGCATGGAGGCTAGAGGCGCTGCCGGGGGCAAAGCCGTCCAGGGTGGCTTCGTCCAGCACCAGTTGCTGGCTGGTGGCCCCTTTGGCGTCCAGCAGGTTGACCTGGATATTGGTCAAACTGATGCTGCCCAGGTTGACCTTTTGCAGGGCGCTCAAGTCAGGGGCGCCGGCGGCTTGGCCGGGTTGGGGCGTTTGGGGCTCCTGGGCCTTGGCCGGGTCGGCTGGCTTGAGGTTAACCACCACATTGGCCAGGCTCAGGCCGTCCACTTCGGCGCTGCCCGACAGCAGCGGCAGCAGTTTGACCGACACCTTGGCTTGGCCAATCTCGGCTGTGGTGCCTTTGGCAAAACCGTCGGGCTCGGACAGGGCGGCCTTTTCGATGGCCAGGCCCACTGAGGGGAAGAAGGTCCAGGACAGATCGCCGTCCAGGCGCAGCTCACGACCGGTGTTGTCGGCGACGGCCTTCTGGATCTCGCCTTTGTAGCTGTTGGGGTCGATGGTGAGGATAAAGGCGATCAGGGCGCCTATGACCAATACCACCAGACCCACCAATATCGCCAGGATCTTGCCTGCTTTCATGCTGTCTCCTTGTGCACTGGGGCGGCAGGGGCTTGGCCGCCGCCCTTGGCTATGGCAATCAACTCAGGATTAAAGTTAGCAATACAGCCTGCCAAAAGCAGGCTGAATCAAGGCTTTATTCTTTCTCGATGACCATTTCGTCCAAAAGGTTGGGGGCCGGATAGACGGACTCCAGCAGCCATAGCACGTAGCGGATATCCACGTGGATGGCGCGGGTGATTTCGGGGTTGAAGTACCAGTCTTTGGTGATGGATTCATAGGTGGAATCGAAGTTCAGGCCCACCAGGCGGCCTTGGCCGTCCATCACCGGTGACCCGGAATTACCCCCTGTGGTGTCGGCGCTGGACAGGAAAGCCACCGGCACCGAGTTAAAGGGCTCCGGGTCCTGGCAGGGCACCAGGCCGCAATACCACTTGGGAATGGGGGACAGGCTGTCTTTCTCATAGTCGCCGAAGCGGCGGGCCTGGATGGCCGCCTTGAGGGGAGCCGGCACCGCGAAGTCACCTTCCCCTTCCTTCTCGAGGATACCGTCCACCGAGGTGAAGGGGCGGTAGCGCACCGCATCCCTTGGGGTGTAGCCGTCAACACTGCCGTAGGTCACCCGCAAGGTGCCGTTGGCGTCGGGGTAGACCGGCAGGCCACGGGCCTCGTTAAAGGCGATGATGTCTTCCATGTAGGCCGGGCGCAGGCTGGACAGCTGGCCGTCGGTCTGTTCTTCCTCGGCTTCGTCGGCAAGCACCCTGGGCAGCAGGGCCACCGCCAGTTTCAGCAGGGGATCCTGGCTTTGTTCGAAGGTGGCCGGGGCCGCAGTCAACAGGGCCAGGCGGGCCTGGTTGTCCACCAGGGTGCTGTGTTGATAAAGGCTGGCCAGGTCGGCTTTGCCATCCTTGATGGGCAGCAGGGCGTCCAGGGCCGGGTCACGGTAGCGGCTGGCCAGGTAGGCGGTCAGCTTGGCCTGCCAGATGGCCTGGTCCACTTGCGGTACAAAACGGCTGTCCAGGCGTTTGACGGCCCCGGCCAACATGGCCTGATCACGGTCTTGAAATCCGGCCTTACGCTCGCTGTCGGGCTTTTGCCGTTCCAGGGCATTGCGGTACAGGGCAATGGCGGTGTCCAGCAGGGCAGAGCGGCGCGCCTGCTGCTGATACCACTGGCGCTGCCATTGGGGCTGGGCCTTGGTCAGGGCGGCCTCCAGGGTTTGCAGGCGGGCCTGGCTGGGCAGCTCGGCTTCCTTGCGGGCCTTGATGGCGGCGATGTCGGTGTGCTTGAAGCCGTCCATCAGGCCTTCAAGCTTTTTCAGGCGGTTGTTGGCACTGGCCACGGTACTGGCGTAGGCCACGGCCCAGTCCGGGTGGCCCTGGCTTTGCTGGTCGATGATGGCCAGGGTCTGGCGGTAATCGGCGGCCTGGGTGGGGTAGAGCCAGTCTTTGGCGTAGGTCACTTCCGAGGCCAGGCGGTAGCGGGAGGTGGAGCCGGGGTAGCCGGCCAAGAGGATGCCGTCCCCTTCGCGGATGCCGTTGCCGTTGATGTGCAGGAAATGCTTGGCGTTAAAGGGGCGGTTGTCCGGGCTGTACTCGGCCGGTTGGCCGTTGTTGTCCACGTAGACCCGCAGCAGGGTGAAGTCGCCGGTGTGACGGGGCCATTCGAAGTTGTCCACGTCGCCGCCGAACTTGCCGATGGCGGCGGGCGGGGCATAGACCAGGCGCACGTCCTTGAACATGGTCTGGGTGATGCGCTGGTAGGAGAGGCCGCCGTGGAAGCTGCGCACCTGGCAGCGGGTAAAGGCGTCGCTTTCGCAGGCCTTGATCAGGGTCTTGGTGGCGTCTTCGATGGCATTGAAGCGGGCCTTGCCGGTCTTGTCGCCAACCTGGGCCAGCACCTCTTGGGTCACGTCATCGATAGCGCGGGTAATGTAGATGCGCTCCTGGGGGCCGCCGGGCAGCTCTTCCGAACGGGCCTTGGCGATAAAGCCCTTGTCGATGAGGTTATTGTCGGCGCTGGAGTTGTGCTGGACCATGCCGTAACCACAGTGGTGGTTGGTGATGATCAGGCCGTCCGGGGAGATAAAGGCCCCGGAGCAATAGCCCAGGGAGGTGACCGCATTGAGGGGGAAGGCCAGGGGATTGGCCAGCTGCTCGGCGCTCAGGCTGATACCAACCTCTTGCAGCTGGTCGCCCAGCTTGGCCAGTTGCGCCGGTTGCCACTGGCCTTCGTTGGCCTGGGCCAGGGAGCCGCTCAGCAGCAGGGCTGACGCGGCGAAAAGGGTGCGTTTCATTTGGCGATATCCTTGCCTGCTCGAAAATGTCGCCAGTGTACTGGCTCAGAGCCAGTTGGTCAGCATGATGCCGAGGCCGATGCTTTGAGTGGTATGGTTATAGTCGATGAGCGACTCCCCATAGCCGTTGAAGTACTGCACATAGCCCCGCAATTTGCCCCAGAGCGGGAAGGTAAAGCCCAGCTGCATGGCGCCTTTGTTGTCACTGCGCAGGTTGTTACGCAGCATGAAATCGAGGCTGTAATCCCCCATCACATAGACACCGGTGAACTCGCCGTAACCCAGGTAGCGCTCGATATTGGGGTTGTTGTCGTCTTCGCGGCTCTCGTGGATGCGGTACCAGGGCTTGATCTGGAACACGGCGTTGTCGGTTTCGAACACGAAGTTGGCGTAGATGCGGTTCCAGGACCTTGAATAAGGGTCGGAGCGGCCGTTGGACTGGTGCACCACACCCAGGGTCACGAATTTAGGTTTGATGCCAAACCAGTCGTCACTGACATCAAAGGCCATAAAGGCTTCAGGCTCGTAGTTGGTCTCCCGAAAGGGGGAGGACAACCCGGAGTTGTAGGCCTGCCAGAAGGACTGCTGGGTATAGGCCACCCACAGGCTGTTGTTGCCGCCGAACAGGTTCATGGCCAGGGGGAACTTCAGGCTGACCTGGAATTTTACTTCCATGCTGTCGAGCTTTTCGCCCTCGGCCAGTTCACCGGCATAGGAGCTGGCGTCGATATTGCTGTTGTAATAGGCCGGCAACAGGTAGTTGGGTTGGTGGGGGGTGATCACGAAGGGGTTCTCCGTGGTCGACTTTTCCCGGTTAACCCGTTGTTCTACCAGGCCGCTGTCGGCTTTGGCCCTTTCTTCTATGCTCTGGGGCACCGGCGGTTCCACGGCAATTTCGGCTTCCTGGACCGGCGGTTTTTCGGGGACTTCGGTGGTATTTTCGGCGGCTAAAGCCCCCAAGGGCAGAAACAGGGCGAAAAGACAGGCTTTGGTCATGGTTCTTCCGTGATTCTTTAGGTTGTGAGACTTTAGCCCCATAATAGTGGGCCTTAACTTTGAACTGATAATGACGTCATGGCGGAAAAGCGCAAAGCCTACCAGAAAGACGGTGACAGCAAAGTCGCCGCGCTGAAGGTACCCCCTCATTCCCTGGAAGCCGAGCAGAGTGTGCTGGGCGGCCTGCTGCTGGACAACCAGGCCTGGGACCGGGTGGCTGAGGCCGTGGTGGAGCAGGATTTCTACTCCCGTGCCCACCGGCTTATCTTCAAGGCCATGACGCAGCTGATGGCGCAAAACAAGCCGCTGGATCTGATCACCGTCTCCGAGCAGATGGAGAGTGACAAGTGCCTG
>NZ_AMRI01000044.1 GCF_000299915.1 Gallaecimonas xiamenensis 3-C-1 | reverse complement strand
AGTTGCCAAAATCATCGCCTAATCGCGTTGATTGCCAGAAGAAGGGGCGCCTCGGCGCCCCTTCTTTTTTGCCTGTAGGGCAGGGCAGTGCTGGATTTTTGTGCGCCAGGGTTGTTTTTCCCTGGCCTTTGCGTATAATTCCCCGGCCTTCCATGCGAAGGTAATGCTCTTGCTGATATCGGTGAACAATAGGTTCACCCACACAGCAGCCCCGATTTGGGGCTGACGGATAAGAGAATCACTTCTCCCATTTCATCAGAAATGCGGTAGAAGTGCGTTTTTTTGTCTGTTGCTCTTTAGTTCTTTTATTCGGAGTCAATTGAAATGGCTAATCAGCGTATCCGTATCCGCCTGAAGGCTTTCGATCACCGCTTGATCGACCAGTCTACTGCGGAAATCGTGGAAACGGCCAAACGCACTGGCGCCCAGGTTCGCGGTCCTATTCCGCTGCCGACCCGCAAAGAGCGTTTCACCGTGCTGATCTCTCCGCACGTCAACAAAGATGCGCGGGATCAGTATGAGATCCGTACTCACAAGCGTCTGGTGGATATCGTAGAACCCACCGACAAGACTGTTGACGCCCTGATGCGCCTTGATCTGGCCGCTGGCGTCGACGTACAGATCAGCCTGGGCTGATCCTCTGCGTGATAACACTCTGAACAGTCTTAGAGGTTAAAAATGACTATTGGTCTAGTCGGTAAAAAAGTCGGGATGACCCGCATCTTCACCGAAGATGGCGTCTCCATTCCCGTGACCGTAATCCAAGTAGAAAGCAACCGCGTTACCCAGGTTAAGACCCTGGAGAGCGACGGTTACCGTGCGCTGCAAATCACCACCGGCTCCAAGAAAGCCAACCGTGTGACTAAGCCGCAAGCGGGTCACTTTGCCAAAGCTGGTGTTGAAGCCGGCCGTGGCCTGTGGGAATTCCGTCTGGCAGACGGCGAAGGCGAAGGCCTGGAGCTGGGTGCCGAGCTGAGCGTGTCCCTGTTCGAAGACGTCAAGAAAGTTGACGTAACCGGTACCTCCAAAGGTAAAGGCTTCGCAGGTGCTGTTAAGCGTTGGAACTTCCGCACTCAAGACGCTACTCACGGTAACTCCCTGTCTCACCGCGTACACGGTTCTATTGGTCAAAACCAATCCCCGGGTAAGGTGTTCAAGGGCAAGAAGATGGCTGGTCACATGGGCGACGAGCGCGTGACTACTCAGAACCTCGAACTGGTTCGTGTAGACGCCGAGCGCGGCCTGCTGCTGGTTAAAGGCGCCGTTCCCGGCGCTACCGGTGGTGACCTCATCGTTAAACCCGCTGTGAAAGCGTAACGTCTGAGGAGATAGGTGATGGAATTGGTATTGAAAGACGCGCAAGGCGCTCTTGAAGTTTCCGAAGCTACCTTTGGGCGTGAGCTGAATGAAGCCCTGGTACACCAAGTAGTAGTGGCCTACGCTGCCGCTGCTCGTCAGGGTACCCGTGCTCAGAAGACCCGCTCAGAAGTATCCGGCGGCGGCAAGAAGCCCTTCCGTCAAAAAGGCACCGGCCGCGCCCGTGCCGGCACCATCCGCAGCCCCATCTGGCGCTCCGGTGGTGTGAGTTTTGCCGCTAAGCCGCAAAACTACGAGCAGAAAGTTAACAAGAAAATGTATCGCGGCGCGATCAAGAGCATCCTGTCTGAACTGGTTCGTCAGGAGCGCCTGGTTGTTGTCGAGAACTTCGCTGTCTCTGCACCCAAGACCAAAGAACTGGTCGCCAAGCTTGGCGAGCTGGAGCTGAAGGACGTGCTGATCGTGACTCAAGAAGTCGACGAGAACCTGTTCCTGGCGGCCCGCAACCTGTACAAGGTCGACGTGCGTGATGTAGCCGGTATCGACCCGGTATCTCTGATCGCCTTCGACAAGGTGCTGATGACTGCCGGTGCTGTGAAGCAACTTGAGGAGATGCTGGCATGATCCGTGAAGAACGCATTCTGAAAGTGATTCGCGCCCCTCACGTCTCTGAAAAGAGCACCATGGTTGCCGAGAAGTTCAACACTGTTGTGTTGAAGATCGCTACCGACTCTACCAAGGCCGAAGTTAAGGCTGCCGTAGAGAAGCTCTTCGAAGTAGAAGTGGACGCTGTTCGCACCGTCAATGTCAAAGGCAAAACCAAACGTCACGGCGCCCGCTTCGGCCGTCGCAGCGATTGGAAAAAAGCCTACGTGACCCTGAAGCCCGGTCAAGAGATCGACTTCGGCGGCGCTGAGTAAGGGGAGGATTCAGAGCTATGGCTATCGTTAAATGTAAGCCGACATCTCCGGGTCGCCGCCACGTTGTTAAAGTGGTTAACCCTGAGCTGCACAAAGGCAAACCGCACGCCGCCCTGCTGGACAAAAAGTCCAAGACCGGTGGTCGTAACAATGCTGGCCGCATCACTACCCGTCACATCGGTGGTGGTCACAAGCAGCACTACCGTATCGTTGACTTCAAGCGCAACAAAGATGGCGTACCTGCCACTGTAGAGCGCCTGGAATACGATCCGAACCGCAGCGCCAACATCGCACTGGTTCTGTATGCAGACGGTGAGCGTCGCTACATCCTGGCCCCCAAAGGCCTGCAGGCTGGCGACAAGATCCAATCTGGTGTGGATGCCCCCATCAAAGCAGGTAACACCCTGCCGATGCGCAACATCCCTGTTGGTTCTACCGTGCACGCTGTCGAACTGAAGCCTGGTAAAGGCGCTCAGATCGCTCGTTCTGCCGGTGCCTACGTCCAAATCGTTGCTCGCGACGGCGCTTATGTAACCGTGCGTCTGCGTAGCGGCGAAATGCGCAAAGTGCCTGCCGATTGCCGCGCCACCGTTGGTGAAGTAGGCAACGCTGAGCACATGCTGCGTCAACTGGGTAAAGCCGGTGCCAAGCGCTGGCGTGGCGTTCGTCCCACCGTCCGCGGTGTGGCGATGAACCCCGTCGATCACCCGCACGGTGGTGGTGAAGGCCGTACCTCTGGTGGCCGTCACCCGGTATCTCCGTGGGGCAAGCCGACCAAGGGCGCTAAAACCCGTAAGAACAAGCGTACTGACAAGTTCATCGTACGCCGTCGTAGCAAGTAACTAAGGTAGAGGAATCACCATGCCACGTTCTCTCAAGAAAGGTCCGTTTATCGACCTGCACTTGCTGAAGAAGGTAGAGAAAGCGGTGGAAAGCGGGGACAAGAAACCTATCAAGACTTGGTCCCGTCGTTCAATGATCATTCCGAACATGATCGGTTTGACCATCGCTGTCCATAATGGTCGTCAGCATGTTCCAGTCTACGTTTCCGACGAAATGATCGGTCACAAGCTGGGCGAGTTCGCGCCGACCCGTACTTACCGTGGTCACGCCGCGGACAAGAAAGCCAAGAAGCGTTAAGGAGTAAAAGATGGAAGCTATCGCTAAACATCGTTTTGCCCGTACCTCTGCGCAGAAGGCTCGCCTGGTTGCTGATCAGGTTCGCGGTCTGCCCGTGGCCAAGGCCATTGACACTCTGACCTTCAGCGACAAAAAAGCTGCCGGTCTGGTCAAGAAGGTACTGGAGTCTGCCATTGCCAATGCCGAGCACAACTACGGTCTGGACATTGATGAACTGAAAGTGGCCAAGATCTTCGTTGACGAAGGTCCGACCATGAAACGCATCATGCCCCGCGCCAAAGGTCGTGCGGATCGTATCCTCAAGCGTACCAGCCACATCACTGTGGTTGTCGCTGACCGTTGAACCGGGAGATAAGCAATGGGACAGAAAGTACATCCTAATGGTATCCGCCTGGGCATCGTGAAGCCCTGGAACGCTACCTGGTATGCGGACACCAAAGACTTTGCTGACAACCTGTACGGCGACCACGAAGTGCGCAAGTTCCTGAAAAAGGAACTGGCTGCCGCTTCCGTATCCCGTATCGTCATCGAGCGTCCTGCCAAGTCTATCCGTGTCACCATTCACACCGCTCGTCCGGGTGTGGTGATCGGTAAGAAAGGCGAAGACGTTGAGAAGCTGCGCAAAGCCGTTGCCAAGATTGCCGGCGTGCCCGCGCAAATCAACATCAGCGAAGTGCGTAAGCCTGAGCTGGATGCGCAACTGGTAGCTGACAGCATCAGCAGCCAGCTGGAGCGCCGCGTCATGTTCCGTCGCGCTATGAAGCGTGCGGTACAAAACGCCATGCGTCTGGGTGCCAAGGGTATCAAGGTAGAAGTGAACGGCCGCCTGGGTGGCGCCGAAATCGCTCGTACCGAATGGTACCGTGAAGGCCGTGTGCCGCTGCACACCCTGCGCGCTGACATCGATTATGCCACTTCCGAAGCTCACACCACTTACGGCGTGATCGGCACCAAAGTTTGGATCTTCAAAGGTGAAGTTCTGGGCGGTATGCCGGTAGCCGAAGTGCAGCCCGAGCCGAAGAAGAAAGGCAAAGGTGGCAAGTAAGGAGTTCCAGCGATGTTGCAACCGAAACGTACAAAATTCCGCAAGCAGCACAAGATGCGCAACCGCGGATTGGCGCAAGCCGGTGCCAAGGTCTCCTTCGGTACCTTTGGCCTGAAAGCCATCGGCCGTGGTCGTATGACCGCGCGTCAAATTGAAGCAGCCCGTCGTGCCATGACCCGTCACGTCAAGCGTCAAGGTAAGATCTGGATCCGGGTATTCCCCGACAAGCCGATCTCCGAGAAGCCTCTGGAAGTGCGGATGGGTAAAGGTAAAGGTTCCGTAGAATACTGGGTCGCCGAGATCAAACCCGGCAAGGTCCTGTATGAAATGGACGGTGTCTCCGAAGAGCTGGCACGTGAAGCGTTCGCCTTGGCGGCCGCCAAACTGCCGTTTAAGACCACCTTTGTGATCCGGACGGTGCTGTGATGAAAGCGACAGAACTGCGTGAAAAAAGCGTTGAGGACCTGAACGCTGAACTGATCAACCTGCTGCGTGAGCAATTCAACCTGCGCATGCAAGCAGCGACCGGTCAGATGTCTCAGAGCCACGAGCTGAAGAAAGTGCGTCGCAATATTGCACGCGTCAAAACTGTTCTCAACGAGAAGGCAGGTGCGTAATGACTGAGAAGACTGTTCGTACACTGCAGGGCCGTGTGGTCAGCGATAAAATGGACAAGTCCATTACTGTAGCCATCGAGCGCTTTGTTAAGCACCCGATCTACGGTAAGTTCATCAAGCGCACCACCAAGCTGCACGTGCATGACGAAAACAACGAGTGCCAAGCTGGCGACGTCGTGACCATTCGCGAATGCCGTCCGCTGTCCAAGACCAAGTCCTGGACCCTGGTTGAGATCGTTGAGCGTCCGGCCAAGGTCTAATCGACCTTAGCCCGCGCAACCCATCAATGACCCCGGCTACGGGGTCATTGTATTTTTATTGGCCTTGGCGCTACCCATGGCGGGGTGATGGTGTTAAACTGTCGCGCCTTTGCTATAGGCAGCCAAAGGTGGCCCAATTCTGGGCTGTAGTTATTTATTAGCGGAGCACTAACATGATCCAAATGCAAAGTATGCTCGACGTTGCTGATAACAGCGGCGCTCGCAGCGTAATGTGTATTAAGGTTCTGGGTGGTTCGCACCGCCGTTATGCCGCTGTTGGCGACATCATCAAAGTTACCGTTAAGGAAGCAATTCCGCGCGGTAAAGTGAAAAAAGGTGATGTGGTTAACGCGGTGGTAGTGCGTACCAAAAAAGGTGTGCGTCGTCCTGACGGTTCTCTGATCCGTTTCGATCGTAACGCTGCGGTACTGCTTAATGCTAAGCAGGAACCCATTGGCACCCGTATCTTCGGCCCGGTGACTCGTGAACTGCGTTCAGAGAAGTTCATGAAGATCATCTCTCTGGCGCCGGAAGTACTGTAAGGAGTATCCCAATGGCAGCGAAAATTCGTCGTGACGATGAAGTGATCGTGCTGACCGGCAAAGACAAGGGCAAGCGTGGCAAAGTCACCAAGGTCCTGGCTACCGGCAAGCTGATCGTTGAAGGCGTAAACGTCATCAAAAAACACCAAAAGCCCAACCCCTACCTGGGTGTTCAGGGTGGCATTATCGAGAAAGAAGCCCCTATTCAGGCTTCCAACGTAGCCATCTTTAACCCCAAAACTGGCAAGGCTGACCGTGTCGGTTTCCGTCTTGAAGAAGGCCAAAAGGTCCGTTTCTTCAAGTCCAATAACGAAGTCATCAACTGATTTTTGGAGTAAACGATGGCGAAACTGCATGATTTCTACAAAGAGACTGTAGTGCCTGAACTGTTCAAGCAGCTCGGCTACAAGACAGTCATGCAAGTCCCTCGGATTGAGAAAATCACCCTGAACATGGGTGTAGGTGAAGCTGTGGCTGACAAAAAGCTGCTGGATAATGCCTCTGCCGACCTGGCAGCCATTTCCGGTCAGAAGCCCCTCATCACCAAAGCGCGTAAATCCGTGGCGGGCTTCAAGATCCGTGAAGGCTACCCCATTGGTTGCAAAGTAACCCTGCGTGGCGAACGTATGTGGGAATTCTTCGAGCGTCTGGTCTCGATTTCTATTCCCCGTATCCGTGACTTCCGTGGCCTCAACCCGAAATCTTTCGACGGTCGTGGCAACTACAGCATGGGTGTTCGCGAGCAAATCATCTTCCCTGAAATCGACTACGACAAAGTCGATCGCGTACGTGGTCTGGACATCACCATCACCACTACTGCGCAGAATGACGAGGAAGGTCGTGCTCTGCTGGCTGCCTTTAACTTCCCGTTCAAAAAGTAAGGAATTAGGGTTATGGCAAAGCAATCAATGAAGGCCCGCGAGGCCAAGCGCGCCAAGCTGGTAGCTCAGTTCGCTGAAAAGCGAGCGACCCTGAAAGCTACTATCAGCAGCGTCAACAGCTCTGACGAAGAGCGTTGGGACGCCGTGCTCAAACTGCAATCCCTGCCGCGTGATTCCAGCCGCAGCCGTCAGCGTAACCGCTGCCGTGTGACTGGTCGTCCGCACGCTTTCCTGCGCAAGTTCGGCCTGAGCCGTATCAAGGTGCGTGAAGCTGCGATGCGCGGTGAAATTCCTGGCCTGAAAAAGGCTAGCTGGTAAGCCACTTAGGGAGTGAAGCATTATGAGCATGCAAGATCCTATCGCTGACATGCTGACTCGCATCCGTAACGGCCAACAGGCGCGTAAGGTTGCGGTCTCCATGCCTTCTTCCAAGCTGAAGGTGGCTATCGCCGAGACGCTGAAGAAAGAAGGTTACATCGCCGGTTATCAAGTTTCTGGCGACGTCAAGCCCGAGCTGGAAGTGACCCTGAAGTATTTCCAGGGCAAGCCGGTTGTCGAGAGCATTCAACGCGTTTCCCGCCCCGGTCTGCGCATCTATAAGAAAAAAGATGAGCTGCCGAAAGTCATGGGTGGTCTGGGCGTTGCTATCGTCTCTACGTCCAAGGGCGTGATGAGCGACCGTGCTGCGCGTAAAGCCGGCATGGGTGGCGAAATCATCTGCTACGTAGCGTAAGGGGGTAGAACAATGTCTCGTGTCGCTAAAGCACCTGTGGTTATTCCTGCCGGCGTTGAAGTTAAATTCGACGGTCAGGAAATCACAGTTAAGGGTAAAAACGGTACTCTCAGCCGCGTTCTGAACAACGCTGTGGCCGTGAACCAAGAAGACAACCAGCTGAAAGTTAGCCTGAAAGACGGTGCTACTGAAATTGCTCAGGCCGGTACTGCCCGTGCCCTGATCAACAACATGGTCATCGGTGTTACTGAAGGCTTCAGCCGTAAGCTGCAATTGATTGGCGTGGGTTACAAAGTGCAGGTGCAAGGTTCCAAAGTGAACTTGGCCCTGGGCTTCTCTCACCCGGTAGAGTATGAACTGCCGCAAGGCATCACTGCCGAGTGCCCGAGCCAAACTGAAGTGGTTATCAAAGGCGCAGACAAGCAGTTGGTAGGCCAAGTGGCTGCCAACCTTCGCGGTTACCGTCCGCCCGAGCCCTACAAAGGCAAAGGTGTGCGTTATTCCGACGAAAACGTCCTGCGTAAAGAGGCTAAGAAGAAGTAAGGTAACACTATGGACAAGAAAGCATCTCGTCTGCGTCGCGCTACTCGCGTACGCAAGCAGATCCAAGAGCTGGGTGCGAATCGTCTGGTGGTTCACCGTACACCGCGCCACATTTACGCTCAGCTGATCGCAGCCAACGGTTCTGAAGTTATCGCCTCCGCCTCCACCCAGGAGAAGGCGCTGGCCGAGCAACTGAAATACACCGGCAACGTCGACGCCGCCAAAGCAGTGGGTAAAGCCATTGCCGAGCGTGCCCTTGAGAAAGGTGTCACCAGCGTTGCATTCGATCGTTCCGGTTTCAAATATCACGGTCGTGTCGCCGCCTTGGCTGACGCCGCTCGTGAAGCCGGCCTGAAGTTCTAAGGAGCAGTCATGGCGAACGTAGAAAAGCAAGCCGGTGACCTGATCGAAAAACTGATCAGCGTTAACCGCGTTTCTAAAGTAGTTAAGGGCGGCCGTATCTTCAGCTTCACTGCACTGACTGTAGTGGGCGACGGCAACGGTCGCATCGGTTTCGGTTACGGTAAAGCCCGTGAAGTTCCTGCCGCCATTCAAAAGGCCATGGAACAAGCTCGCCGCAACATGGTAACCGTGTCCCTGAACGGCACTACGCTGCACCACCCGGTTAAAGGCCGTCACTCCGGCTCCCAGGTGTACATGCAGCCTGCCTCTGAAGGTACCGGTATCATCGCCGGCGGCGCCATGCGTGCCGTCCTGGAAGTGGCTGGCGTACACAACGTACTGTCCAAAGCTTACGGTTCCACCAACCCGATCAACGTGGTTCGTGCAACCATCGGCGCCCTGGTTGACGTCAAGTCTCCGGAAGCCGTAGCGGCCAAACGTGGTCTCACCGTTGAAGAAATTCTGGGGTAATCACATGGCTAACAAGACAGTAAAAGTAACCCAAACTCGCAGCTCCATTGGCCGTCTGCCTAAGCACAAAGCCACGCTGCGCGGTCTTGGCCTGCGTAAGATCAACCACACCGTTGAGCTGGAAGATACTCCGGCCGTGCGTGGCATGATCAACCAGGTCTATTACATGGTGAAGGTGGAGGGCTAATCGGATGAAACTGAATACCCTGTCCCCTGCCGCTGGTTCCAAGTCCGCTCCTAAGCGTGTCGGTCGTGGTATCGGTTCTGGCCTGGGTAAAACCGGTGGCCGTGGCCATAAAGGTCAAAAGAGCCGCAGTGGTGGTAAAGTACGTGCTGGTTTTGAAGGCGGTCAGATGCCGCTGCAACGCCGTCTGCCGAAGTTCGGCTTCACTTCTCGCAAGTCCCTGGTGACTTCTGAAGTGCGCCTGTCCGAGCTGGCCAAGGTAGAAGGTGATGTGGTTGATCTGAACAGCCTGAAAGACGCTAACGTCATCACCCGTAACATTGAATTCGCCAAGGTCGTACTGTCCGGCGCCATCGAGCGTCCTGTGACTGTTCGTGGTCTGCGTGTCACCAAAGGTGCCCGCGCTGCCATCGAAGCCGCTGGCGGAAAGGTCGAGGAATAATAGGCAATGGCTAAACCAGGACTGGACACCAACAAGGCACAAGGCGGACTGTCGGAACTCAAACGTCGACTGCTCTTCGTGCTCGGGGCGATTATCGTTTTCCGGGCTGGCTCCTTCGTCCCCATTCCTGGTATTGACGCTGCTGTTCTTGCCGATCTGTTTGCATCGCAAAAAGACACCATCGTGTCCATGTTCAACATGTTCAGCGGTGGTGCTCTTGAGCGGGCATCGGTCTTTGCACTGGGGATCATGCCGTATATCTCGGCGTCGATCATCGTGCAGCTGTTGACCGTCGTGCACCCTGCACTTGCCGAACTGAAAAAGGAAGGTGAGGCAGGGCGCCGTAAGATCAGCCAATACACGCGCTGGGGTACCCTGGCGTTGGCGATAGTGCAATCTTTCGGGATTGCCACTGGCTTGCCCAATATGGTCGACGGACTGGTACTGTCCCCGGGCCCGGCTTTCTACTTCACTGCAGTAGTCAGCCTGGTGACCGGTACCATGTTCCTGATGTGGCTGGGTGAGCAGATCACAGAGCGGGGTATCGGTAACGGTATCTCCATCCTGATCTTCGCCGGTATTGTGGCTGGCTTGGCGCCGGCTCTCGGTAAGACAGTAGAGCAGTGGAACCATGAGGGGACGAGCGTTCTCGTCGTACTCATGATTGCTGTAACGGTAGTGGTGGTTACTTTTGGTGTGGTATTCGTCGAGCGCGGCCAGCGTCGCATCGTCGTCAACTACGCCAAACGTCAGCAGGGCCGTCGTGTCTTTGCTGCCCAAAGCACCCACCTGCCGCTGAAGATCAACATGGCCGGGGTTATCCCGCCGATCTTCGCCAGCTCCATCATCCTGTTCCCAGGTACTCTGGCTCAATGGTTCAGTAAGAACGAGTCACTGTCCTGGCTGCAAGATGTGGCCCTGTCTCTGTCGCCAGGTCAGCCGTTGTACGTGATGCTGTATTCAGCAGCCATTATCTTCTTCTGCTTCTTCTATACCGGGCTGGTTTTCAACCCGCGCGAGACTGCAGAGAATCTGAAGAAGAGCGGTGCCTTTATTCCGGGCATTCGCCCGGGCGAGCAAACAGCTCGCTATATCGACAAAGTGATGACTCGCCTAACTTTGGCCGGCGCGATCTATATCACCCTGGTGTGTCTGATCCCTGAGTTCATGATGGTGGCGTTCAATGCGCAGTTCTACTTCGGTGGTACCTCGCTGCTCATTATCGTGGTTGTCATCATGGACTTTATGGCGCAGGTGCAGACCCATATGATGACCCATCAGTATGAGTCCGTCCTGAAGAAGGCGAACCTCAAGGGCTACGGGCGCTAAGCCGCCCAGCCTTTGGTGTCGTTGAACATACGGAGTAAGCAATGAAAGTTCGTGCATCCGTTAAGAAAATTTGCCGCAACTGCAAAATCATCAAGCGCCACGGCGTGGTACGCGTGATTTGCACTGAGCCGAAGCACAAGCAACGGCAAGGCTAATCCGGGGCTGGCCAGCAAATAGCTGGCCAGCTTAATTGAAAACAGGCTTTCTGTTGGGTATCCTTACGGGCTTTCCGCAGATAGCCACCCACTTTAGGAGTGCAGTTGATGGCCCGTATAGCCGGCATTAACATTCCTGATCATAAGCATGCTGTGATCGCACTGACTGCCATTTATGGCATCGGTCGTACCCGCGCTAAGGCCATTTGTGCCGCCGCTGGTATTGAAGAAAGCGTGAAAATCCGCGAGCTGGATGAAACGCAAATCGACAAACTTCGTGACGAAGTCGGTAAGTACACCGTTGAAGGTGACCTGCGCCGTGAAGTCACCCTGTCTATCAAACGTCTGATGGACCTGGGTTGCTTCCGTGGCCTGCGTCATCGTCGTGGTCTGCCCGTACGTGGTCAGCGCACTAAGACTAATGCGCGTACCCGTAAGGGTCCTCGTAAGCCGATCAAGAAATAATTCGGGAAGGTAAACGATGGCTAAAACACCGACTCGTGCTCGTAAGCGCGTCAAGAAGCAAGTGGTTGATGGTATCGCCCACGTACATGCTTCTTTCAACAACACTATCGTGACTATCACTGATCGTCAGGGTAACGCTCTGTCTTGGGCAACTGCTGGTGGCTCCGGCTTCCGTGGTTCGCGCAAGTCCACCCCCTTCGCTGCGCAGGTTGCTGCTGAGCGTGCGGGTGTCGTTGCCGCTGAATACGGCGTGAAGAACCTGGAAGTGAATGTGAAGGGTCCTGGCCCGGGCCGTGAGTCCGCGATCCGCGCTCTGAACGCTGCCGGTTTCCGGATCACCAACATCACCGACGTCACGCCGATTCCGCACAACGGCTGTCGTCCGCCGAAGAAGCGTCGCGTTTAATTCGCTTCTAGAGGATAGTGGAGAAAGAACATGGCAAGATATTTGGGTCCTAAGCTCAAGCTCAGCCGCCGCGAAGGTACTGATCTGTTCCTGAAAAGCGGTGTGCGTGCGATCGATTCCAAGTGCAAACTCGAGCAAGCTCCTGGTCAACACGGTGCCCGTAAGCCCCGTCTGTCTGACTACGGCGTACAGCTGCGCGAGAAGCAAAAAGTTCGTCGCATTTACGGTGTGCTGGAAAAGCAATTCCGTAACTACTACAAAGAAGCAGCTCGTCTGAAAGGCAACACCGGTGAAAACCTGTTGCAGCTGCTGGAAACTCGTCTGGACAACGTGGTCTACCGCATGGGTTTCGGTGCTACTCGCGCTGAAGCTCGCCAGCTGGTTAGCCACAAGGCGATCCTGGTTAACGGCAAGGTTGTCAACATTGCCTCTTTCCAGATCTCCGTAAACGACGTCGTCTCCATCCGTGAAAAGGCCAAAAAACAAGCTCGCGTTAAAGCGGCTCTGGAACTGGCCGAGCAGCGTGAAAAGCCGACCTGGCTGGAAGTTGACAAAGACAAGATGGAAGGCTCCTTCAAGCGTCTTCCTGAGCGTACTGATCTGTCCGCCGACATCAACGAACAGCTGATCGTCGAGCTTTACTCCAAGTAAAGCTTAACGCACTAGAGAGGACTATATGCAGGGTTCTGTTACTGATTTTCTCAAGCCGCGGCTGGTGGACATTGAAAGCCTCAGCCCGACTCGAGCCAAGGTGACCCTGGAGCCGCTTGAACGCGGTTTCGGTCACACCCTTGGTAATGCGCTGCGTCGCATTCTTCTGTCTTCCATGCCCGGCTGTGCCGTGACGGAAGTGGAAATTGATGGCGTACTGCACGAGTACTCCAGCAAGGAAGGCGTTCAAGAGGACGTTATTGAAATCCTCCTGAACCTGAAAGGTCTGGCCGTCAAACTGCACGGTAAGGACGAAGCCATCCTGACGCTCAATAAGAGCGGTGCTGGTGCGGTAGTGGCAGCAGACATCACCACTGATGGTGATGTGGAAATCATGAACCCTGAACACCACATCTGCACCCTGACCGGCGACGCGCAAATTTCCATGCGTATCAAGGTTGAGGTGGGTCGTGGCTACGTTCCTGCGTCTTCTCGTCTTTCTCTGGAAGAGGATGACCGTCCCGTTGGCCGCCTGTTGGTCGACGCCGGTTTCTCTCCCGTTGAGCGTATCGCCTACAACGTAGAGCGCGCTCGTGTTGAACAACGCACCGACCTCGACAAGCTCGTGATCGACATGGAAACCAACGGTACCATCGATCCCGAAGAGGCCATCCGCCGCGCCGCCACTATCATGGCTGAGCAGTTGGAAGCCTTTGTCGAACTGCGCGACATGAGCGAGCCTGAGCAGAAAGAAGAGAAGCCTGAGTTCGATCCGATCCTGCTGCGTCCTGTTGATGATCTGGAGCTTACAGTGCGTTCGGCTAACTGCTTGAAGGCAGAAGCCATCCACTACATCGGTGACCTGGTACAGCGTACCGAGGTAGAGCTCCTCAAGACGCCTAACCTTGGTAAGAAATCTCTGACTGAAATCAAAGACGTATTGGCCTCCCGTGGTCTTTCTCTGGGCATGCGCCTGGAGAACTGGCCGCCTGCCAGTCTGGTCGACAGAGATTAATCAGGTTACGTGTTCAACTGATTTAGTTAAAAGGAAACTCCCATGCGCCATCGTAAGAGTGGTCGTCAACTAAATCGCAACAGCAGCCACCGCCAGGCCATGTTCCGTAACATGGCCAGTTCCCTGGTTCGTCATGAAGTTATCAAGACGACCGTGCCGAAGGCGAAAGAGCTGCGTCGCGTGGTTGAGCCGTTGATCACCCTGGCTAAGACCGACAGTGTTGCTAACCGTCGTCTGGCCTTTGCCCGCACCCGCGATAAAGAGGTTGTAGGCAAACTGTTCAACGAACTGGGTCCGCGTTACCAAGATCGCCCCGGCGGTTACCTGCGCATTCTGAAGTGCGGTTTCCGTGCCGGCGACAACGCCCCCATGGCTTTCGTAGAACTGGTTGATCGTCCTGTTGCGACTGAAGCTGCTGCTGAAGAAGCTGCTGCTGAGTAAAGCGACTCGCCAGAAATGAAAAAACCGAGGCATCTGCCTCGGTTTTTTTTATGCCTCTTTTATAGCTCAGTGGTTGTTGGCCTGAACCTGCTCTGTTTCGGTGGCAGGGTCATTGGGGAAAAGGGCATGAAGGTTCGCTAATATTTCATCCACCTGGTCAGGCACCAACTCCTGGACCAGCTGTATCAGTTCACGGATCCGCTCTGGTCTTTCCATGGCAGCCGACTGCACTATGCTGTCTACCGCCAAAGGCTCGGTGGAAAGGGCAACGGTGATAATGTCATGGAATTGGTCGGGTTCATCTTGCATGGCCGAACCAATCACCAGGTCAGAGCAGGCCGGATCGGCACTGATCGCCGCCTGGACTATGGCACCGGTGCTGACCCCCGGCAGCTTCAATGCCTGATCTACCGCTAATGCCGCTAAGGCAGGTTGATGATGTACCACGGCTTTGATGATAGCCGGCACCTGTTGGGGATAGGTCCGAAAAGCCTCCGCCAAGATCAGTTGTGACGCGCTTGGGTAATTCTGCAGCAGTACCGACACTCCCTTGGGTACCGAATTGTTGGTTTTGACCTGGCTCTCCAGCAGGTCATGTAATGAAGTGTCGGTGGCGTAGGCCGTACTTATACAAAGTAAGGCTACACAGCCCAGATAACGCAAGCCCATGGGGTACCCCTCTTTATGTAGTTATCTAGTAGGTTGGTCTGCAAGCAGGAACTAAAGTTCCCAGTACATCTTTTAGCCGTTTCTAAAAAGATCGGCGAGAGTTGAAAAAAGATCTTGTGATCTGAAGCAAGCTCCCTATAATGCCGCCTCGTTGCCAAG
>NZ_AMRI01000043.1 GCF_000299915.1 Gallaecimonas xiamenensis 3-C-1 | reverse complement strand
AGTTGCCAAAATCATCGCCTAATCGCGATGGTGACAAAGAACAGGGCGCTTAGGCGCCCTGTTTTTCTGATACCGGCAGAAAAGGCAAGGCCTGTGCGAAGATCCCACGGGCAATGTTGTACACATTCTGTTAGTATCGGCACCTCGCCCCCTGAGGTCACAAATTTTAGGATAGGGCAGTAGTTCAATTGGTAGAGCACCGGTCTCCAAAACCGGGTGTTGGGGGTTCGAGTCCCTCCTGCCCTGCCAACTGCCGAACGACCCTGCATAGCGGGGTTTTCGTGTCGACGGACGTTGATTAGGTTGGTCAGAATGAATGTAAATACTGAACATCAACAGCAGCCCAAAAGTGGTGCTCTGGATGTAGTAGTTTGGATAGTGATTGCCGCCCTGCTGGTTGGCTTGGTAGCCGTCAACCATTTCTATGGTAAAGACAGTACCAACCTGGTGCGCGCCGTGGTCGGCGTAGCCGTCTTTGCTGCGGCCCTGGGTCTGGCGACCCTGACCCGCAAGGGTAAAGAAGCCCTGGCCTTCGCCAAGGAATCACGGACCGAAGTGCGTAAAGTGGTATGGCCCACTCGCCAAGAGACTGTTCATACTACGCTGATCATCATGGCTGCCGTCGCTATCATGGGCCTGCTGCTGTGGGGTATGGACGGTATCCTGGTACGTGTGATTGGCTGGTTTACTGGTTTGGAGATCTGATACCCATGTCTGAACAGAAAAAACGCTGGTACGTGGTCCAGGCTTTCTCCGGTTTCGAATCCCGTGTTGCCCAGTCCCTGCGCGAGCACATCAAGATGCACGGCATGGAAGAGTATTTCGGCGACGTGCTGGTCCCCACTGAAGAAGTGGTGGAAATGCGCGCCGGCCAAAAGCGTAAGTCCGAGCGTAAGTTCTTCCCCGGTTATGTGCTGGTGCACATGGTGATGAACGACGAATCCTGGCACCTGGTGCGTTCCATTCCCCGGGTGATGGGCTTTATCGGTGGTACTTCTGACCGCCCGGCGCCCATTTCCGACAAGGAAGCGGACGCCATCCTCAACCGCCTGCAGGAAGCCGTGGACAAGCCGCGTCACAAAACCCTGTTCGAGCCGGGCGAAGTGGTGCGCGTCAACGACGGTCCCTTTGCCGACTTCAACGGTGTGGTCGAGGAAGTGGATTACGAGAAGAGCCGCCTGAAGGTCTCCGTCATGATCTTCGGCCGGTCCACTCCGGTGGAGCTGGACTTCAGCCAGGTCGAGAAAGGCTGACGCACGAAAAATCGGCAATTTGCTTGGCAGGGGCAGCGAGATTCAGTAGAATTCGCTGCCCTAATTTCTTTAGGGACCCCAAAGGGGAGCCTCTTTCGAGGCGCTAGAACCCAAATAATGAGGTAAATCATGGCTAAGAAAGTAACGGCCTATATCAAGCTGCAGGTTGCAGCTGGTATGGCTAACCCCAGCCCGCCGATCGGTCCTGCTCTGGGTCAGCACGGCGTGAACATCATGGAATTCTGTAAGGCGTTCAACGCCCGTACCGAATCCCTGGAAAAAGGCATGCCGCTGCCTGTGGTCATCACTGTTTACAGCGACCGCTCCTTCACTTTCATCACCAAAACCCCGCCCGCCAGCTTCCTGCTGAAGAAGGCTGCCGGTATCAAGAGCGGTTCCAAAAAGCCGCACGTTGATAAAGTGGGTAAGGTTACCCGTGCTCAGCTGGAAGAAATTGCCAAGCTCAAAGAGCCGGATCTGACCGCTGCTGACATGGACGCCGCCGTGCGTACCATCGCCGGCTCTGCCCGTTCCATGGGCCTGGTAGTGGAGGACTAATACATGGCTAAGCTGACCAAGCGTATGCGTCTCATCCGTGAGAAAGTCAACGCCACCAAAGATTACTCCATCAGCGAAGCTGTCGCCCTGCTCAAAGAGCTGGCTACCGCCAAATTCGTTGAAAGCGTCGACGTTGCCGTTAACCTGGGCATCGATGCGCGTAAATCCGACCAGAACGTACGTGGCGCCACCGTGCTGCCCAACGGTACTGGCCGTAGCGTTCGCGTAGCCGTCTTCACCCAGGGTGCCAACGCCGAAGCCGCCAAGGCTGCCGGTGCTGACATCGTTGGTATGGAAGATCTGGCCGAGCAGGTTAAAGCCGGTCAAATGGACTTCGATGTGGTTATCGCTTCCCCCGACGCCATGCGCGTTGTGGGTATGCTGGGCCAGATCCTGGGTCCCCGTGGCCTGATGCCGAACCCCAAAGTTGGTACTGTAACCCCTAACGTTGCCGAAGCTGTTAAGAACGCCAAGGCCGGTCAGGTGCGCTACCGTAACGACAAGAACGGTATCATCCACACCACCATCGGTAAGGTTGATTTCGAAGAAGGCAAGCTCAAGGAAAACCTTGAGTCCCTGCTGGTTGCCCTGAAGAAAGCGAAACCCGCTACTTCCAAAGGTCAATTCATCAAGAAAGTCAGCCTGTCCACCACCATGGGCGCTGGTGTTTCTATCGATCAAAGCAGCCTGGACGTTCAATAATCCAAGGCCGCTTTGAGAGAGATTGGCGAAAGCGTCAGCATGTGTTAACATCTGGCGCTTTCGCATGGGTCGAGCCCCCTTTAGGGGCGTTCGTCCAAGACCGTAGGAGCCGCAAGGCTTAAACATTCCTACGCAGACGGTGCAGGCCCTAAGAGATTTTCTCTCTTGGATGCTGTCACCGTGAGGTTGTCCAGGGACTCCCTGGGCATGTGTAACTACCGGTTCGACCGGTGAAATCCAGGAGTTAAGCCAATGGCATTAAGACTCGACGACAAAAAAGCAATTGTTGCTGAAGTCAACGAAGCTGCCAAAGGTGCGCTTTCTGCAGTTGTAGCCGATTCTCGCGGCGTAACTGTAGCGGCGATGACTCAGCTGCGTGCGACTGCCCGTTCTCAGGGCATTTTCGTGAAGGTTGTTCGTAACACCCTCGCGCGTCGCGCTGTAGAAGGTACCGACTACGCGGTACTGTCTGACGTCTTCGTCGGCCCGACCCTGATCGCTTTCTCTAACGAGCACCCCGGTGCTGCGGCGCGTCTGTTCAAAGACTTCGCCAAAGAGAACGACAAGTTCGAGGTAAAAGGTGCTGCCTTTAACGGGGAATTTATCCCTGCAGCCCAAATTGACCGTCTCGCAAAACTGCCGACCTACGAAGAAGCTCTGGCGAAGCTGATGGCGACTATGAAAGAAGCCGCCGCTGGCAAGCTGGTTCGTACCCTGGCCGCACTGCGCGAGAAGAAAGAAGCCGAAGCTGCCTAAGGGCTGCTTGGCTATATCGCATACTTCAGTAATTAGGAACTTGAGTCATGTCCGTAACTAAAGATCAAATCCTTGAAGCCGTAGCCGCCATGTCCGTAATGGAAGTGGTTGAGCTGGTTGAAGCCATGGAAGAGAAATTCGGCGTTTCCGCCGCTGCCGCTGTTGCCGTTGCTGGCGACGCTGCTGCTGCCGTCGAAGAGCAAACTGAGTTCAACGTTGTTCTGACCGCTGCCGGTGCGAACAAAGTTGCCGCCATCAAAGCTGTACGTGGCGCTACCGGTCTGGGCCTGAAAGAAGCCAAAGACCTGGTTGAGTCTGCTCCTGCTGTCATCAAAGAAGCTATCTCCAAAGGCGAAGCCGAAGCGCTCAAGAAAGAACTCGAAGAAGCCGGTGCTTCTGTTGAGATCAAATAACCTAGACTCTAGGTTAGGCTCCCTCGGGAGCAAAGGCTGGTGGCGTCGAGCCACCGGCCTTTTCGCGCTGTAGGAATAGGCAAAGTTTCGCGTCGTTTATTTTGCCTATTCCGGCGGCCTGTGGTCACCCAGGCTGCCGACGACAAAACGGCGTTGCGCTGAGACTGTCCTGTCGGACATTAGTGGGTCACACTTTCGCGAGCTGAGGAACCCCATGGTGTACTCTTACACAGAGAAAAAACGCATTCGTAAGGATTTCGGTAAACGTTCACAAGTATTGGACGTGCCTTTCCTGCTTTCCATCCAGTTGGACTCTTTTACTAAGTTCATCGAGATGGACCCTGACGGTCAGAACGGCCTGGAAGCCGCTTTCCGTTCCGTCTTCCCGATCAAGAGCTATTCCGGCAATGCCGAGCTCCAATATGTAAGCTACCGTCTGGGTGAGCCCGTCTTTGACGTGCAAGAATGCCAGATCCGTGGCGTCACCTATGCGGCCCCGCTGCGCGTAAAACTGCGCCTGGTGCTGTTTGACAAGGAAGCCGCTCCCGGCACCGTCAAGGATATCCGTGAGCAAGAAGTCTACATGGGTGAAATCCCCCTGATGACCGACAACGGTACCTTTGTGATCAACGGTACCGAGCGCGTTATCGTGTCTCAGCTGCACCGTTCTCCTGGCGTGTTCTTTGATCACGACCGTGGTAAGACCCACTCCTCCGGTAAGGTCCTCTACAACGCTCGCATCATCCCCTATCGCGGGTCCTGGCTGGATTTCGAGTTCGATCCCAAAGATAACCTCTTTGTCCGTATCGACCGTCGCCGCAAATTGCCGGCGTCCATCATCCTGCGTGCCTTGGATTACAGCACCGAGGAAATTCTTGATCTGTTCTTCGAGAAGGTGACCTTCGAGATCAAGAAAGACAAGTTGATGATGACCCTGGTACCGGATCGCCTGCGTGGCGACACTGCTACCTTTGACATCAAAGGCGTCGATGGCGAAGTGCTGGTCGAAAAAGGCCGCCGCGTGACTGCCCGTCACGTTCGCCAGATGGAAAAAGACGGCATGGACAAGCTGGAAGTGCCCACCGATTACATCGTCGGCAAGGTACTGTCCAGGGACTATGTTGACGAGTCCACCGGTGAAGTCATTGCTGTTGCCAACCAGGAACTGTCCCTGGACCTGATGGCCAAGCTGTCCCAGGCCGGTTACAAAGCCATTGAGACTTTGTACTTCAACGACCTGGATCACGGCGCCTACATGTCCGAGACCCTGCGTGTTGACTCCACCGGCAGCCGCCTCGAGGCCCTGGTCGAGATCTACCGCATGATGCGTCCCGGTGAGCCGCCGACCCGCGAAGCCGCCGAAGCCCTGTTCAATAACCTCTTCTTCTCCGAAGAGCGTTATGACCTGTCCACCGTTGGCCGGATGAAGTTCAACCGCCGTGTGGGCCGCGACAGCATCGAAGGCGCTGGCGTACTGGACAACCAGGACATCATCGATGTCATGAAGACCCTCATCGAGATCCGTAACGGTCGCGGTGAAGTGGACGACATCGACCACCTGGGCAACCGTCGCATCCGCTCCGTGGGCGAGATGGCCGAGAACCAGTTCCGCGTTGGCCTGGTACGCGTAGAGCGTGCCGTGCGCGAGCGTCTGTCCCTGGGCGACATGGACGGCTTGATGCCGCAAGACCTGATTAACGCCAAGCCCATTAGTGCGGCCGTTAAAGAGTTCTTCGGTTCCAGCCAGCTGTCCCAGTTCATGGACCAGAACAACCCCCTGTCCGAGGTTACCCACAAGCGCCGTATTTCGGCCCTGGGCCCGGGCGGTTTGACCCGTGAGCGTGCCGGCTTTGAGGTTCGTGACGTACACCCGACCCACTACGGTCGTCTGTGCCCCATCGAAACCCCTGAAGGTCCGAACATCGGTCTGATCAACTCCCTGTCCTGCTTTGCCCGCACCAACGAGTACGGTTTCCTCGAAACCCCGTATCGTAAGGTGGTGGACGGCCAGGTGACCGACGATGTCGAGTACCTGTCTGCAATCGAAGAAGGTCAGTACGTGGTGGCCCAGGCCAACGCTTCCGTAGACGAAAACAACCGCCTGCTGGACGAGCTGGTACCTTGCCGTCACAAGGGTGAATCAACCTACATGAACGCCAGCGACATCCAGCTGATGGACGTAAGTCCTCAGCAGATCGTCTCCGTTGCGGCGTCTCTGATCCCCTTCCTTGAACACGATGACGCCAACCGGGCCCTGATGGGTTCGAACATGCAACGTCAGGCCGTTCCGACCCTTCGAGCTGACAAGCCGCTGGTTGGTACCGGTATGGAGCGCACCGTGGCGGTGGACTCCGGCGTCTGTGTGGTGGCCAAGCGTGGCGGCACCATCGACTACGCCGATGCTTCCCGCATTGTGGTCAAGGTCAATGAAGATGAAATGCTGCCTGGCGAAGCCGGTATCGACATCTACAACCTGATCAAGTACACCCGTTCCAACCAAAACACCTGCATCAACCAGAAGCCGGTGTGTAGCGTAGGTGACCCCATCGTTCGTGGCGACGTGCTGGCTGACGGCCCGTCCACCGACCTGGGCGACCTGGCTCTGGGCCAGAACATGCGCGTCGCGTTCATGCCCTGGAACGGTTACAACTTCGAGGACTCCATCCTCATCTCCGAGCGCGTGGTGCAGGAAGATCGCTTCACCACCATCCACATTCAGGAACTGTCCTGTGTGGCGCGTGACACCAAGCTGGGGCCGGAAGAAATCACCGCCGATATCCCCAACGTCGGTGAGTCTGCCCTCTCCAAACTGGATGAGTCCGGTATCGTCTACATCGGTGCCGAAGTGAAGCCTGGCGACATCCTGGTCGGTAAGGTCACCCCCAAAGGTGAAACCCAGCTGACCCCGGAAGAGAAACTGCTGCGCGCCATCTTCGGTGAGAAGGCCTCCGACGTTAAGGACACCTCCCTGCGTGTGCCCGGTTCCACCTACGGTACCGTTATCGACGTACAGGTCTTTACCCGTGATGGCGTAGAGAAAGACAAGCGCGCTCTTGAAATCGAAGAGATGCAACTCAAGCAGGCCAAGAAAGACCTGACCGAAGAGTTCCAGATCCTCGAAGCCGGTATCTACGACCGTGCCAGGAACCTGCTGCTGTCTGCCGGTTACGACGAAGCCAAGCTGGCCAAGCTCGAAAAAGCCAAGGTGCTGGAACAGTCCATCGACGACGAAGCCAAGCAGATTGAGCTGGAGAAGATCGCCGAGCAGCTCATCGAGATCAAAGCCGACTTCGATAAGAAGTTCGAAGCCAAGCGCGCCAAGATCATCCAAGGGGATGACCTGGCTCCTGGCGTGCTGAAGATCGTCAAGGTTTACCTGGCCGTTAAACGCCGCGTACAGCCCGGTGACAAGATGGCCGGTCGCCACGGTAACAAAGGTGTTATCTCCACCATCGTGCCCGTGGAAGACATGCCTTACGACGAGAACGGCAACCCGGTCGACCTGGTGCTCAACCCGCTGGGCGTACCGTCTCGTATGAACATCGGTCAGATCCTCGAAACCCACCTGGGTATGGCTGCCAAGGGCGTCGGTGAGCGCATCAACGAGATGCTCCAAGAGCAGCGTGAGATTGCCGAACTGCGCGAATTCCTGAAAAAGGTATATGCCCTGGGCAACTACCGTCAGGAAGTGGACATCGACGGCTTCAGCGATGACGAAGTGATCCGCCTGGCCAAGCACCTTAAAGGTGGTGTGCCGATTGCTACTCCGGCTTTTGATGGCTGTGCCGAAGCCACCATCAAAGACATGCTGGAATTGGCCGGTCTGCCCCGTTCTGGTCAGATCAAGCTGCACGATGGCCGTACCGGTAACGAGTTCGAGCGCGCGGTAACCGTCGGTTACATGTACATGCTCAAGCTCAACCACTTGGTTGACGACAAGATGCACGCCCGTTCCACCGGCTCTTACAGCCTGGTTACCCAGCAACCGCTGGGTGGTAAGGCCCAGTTCGGTGGTCAGCGGTTCGGGGAGATGGAAGTCTGGGCTCTGGAAGCCTACGGCGCCGCCTACACCCTGCAGGAAATGCTCACCGTCAAGTCGGACGATGTGAACGGCCGTACCAAGATGTACAAAAACATCGTGGATGGCGACTACTCCATGGAGCCGGGCATGCCCGAGTCCTTCAACGTACTGCTGAAGGAAATCCGCTCTTTGGGTATCAACATCGAGCTGGACGAAGAGTAAGCCGCAAGGCCGAAGTGAATCGAGGTTTTGGGGCGGTGGCTTGCTGCCGCCCCGCAGGGTTTAACTCCGATAGGAGAAAAGCGTGAAAGACTTACTCAAGTTTTTGAAACAGCAGAACAAGACCGAAGAGTTCGATGCCATCCGCATCGGTCTTGCTTCTCCTGACATGATTCGCTCCTGGTCCTACGGCGAAGTGAAAAAGCCGGAGACCATCAACTACCGTACCTTCAAGCCGGAGCGTGACGGCCTTTTCTGTGCCCGTATTTTCGGCCCGGTGAAGGACTACGAGTGTCTGTGCGGCAAGTACAAGCGCCTTAAGCACCGTGGTGTTATCTGTGAAAAATGTGGTGTTGAAGTCACTCTGACCAAGGTGCGCCGTGAGCGCATGGGTCACATCGAGCTGGCCAGCCCCGTTGCCCACATCTGGTTCCTCAAGTCCCTGCCGTCCCGGATCGGCCTGCTGCTGGACATGACCCTGCGTGATATCGAGCGCGTGCTTTATTTCGAAAGCTACGTGGTTATCGAGCCGGGCATGACCAACCTCGAAAAAGGCGCCATGCTGACCGAAGATCAGTATCTGGATGCCCTCGAGCAGTGGGGCGACGAATTCGACGCCCGCATGGGTGCCGAAGCCGTGCAGGAACTCCTCAAGCGTATCGAGCTCGAGAAAGAAATCGATCAGATGCGTGAAGAGCTGCCCTCCATCAACTCCGAGACCCGTCGCAAGAAAGTGACCAAGCGTCTGAAGCTGATGGAAGCCTTCTTCAAGTCCGGCAACAAGCCGGAATGGATGATCATGGCCGTGCTGCCGGTGCTGCCGCCGGACCTGCGTCCGCTGGTACCCCTGGACGGTGGCCGTTTCGCGACCTCCGATCTGAACGATCTGTACCGCCGCGTGATCAACCGTAACAACCGTCTCAAGCGCCTGCTGGACTTGGCTGCGCCCGATATCATCGTGCGCAACGAAAAGCGGATGCTGCAAGAAGCGGTAGACGCCCTGCTGGATAACGGCCGTCGTGGCCGTGCCATCACCGGCTCCAACCGCCGCCCGCTGAAATCCTTGGCCGACATGATCAAGGGTAAGCAAGGTCGTTTCCGTCAGAACCTGCTGGGTAAACGTGTCGACTACTCTGGTCGTTCCGTTATCACTGTAGGCCCCACCCTGCGCCTGCATCAGTGCGGTCTGCCCAAGAAGATGGCCCTTGAGCTGTTCAAGCCCTTCATCTACGGCAAGCTGGAAGCCAGAGGCCTCGCCACCACCATCAAAGCCGCCAAGAAAATGGTTGAGCGTGAAGTGGCTGAGGTGTGGGACGTTCTGGATGAAGTGATCCGCGAACACCCCGTGCTGCTGAACCGTGCACCGACCCTGCACCGTCTGGGTATCCAGGCGTTCGAGCCCGTGCTGATTGAAGGTAAAGCCATTCAACTGCACCCGCTGGTCTGTGCCGCGTACAACGCCGACTTCGACGGTGACCAGATGGCGGTCCACGTACCGCTGACCCTGGAAGCTCAGCTCGAAGCCCGTGCGCTGATGATGTCCACCAACAACATCCTGTCCCCGGCCAACGGTGAACCTATCATCGTTCCCTCTCAGGACGTTGTACTGGGCCTCTATTACATGAGCCGTGAGCGCATCAATGCCAAAGGTGAAGGCATGGTGCTGCGTGGTCCCAAGGAAGCCGAGAAAGTCTATCGCGCTGGCCTGGCCGACCTGCATGCTCGTGTCAAGGTCCGTATCTCCCACTGGGAAGAGACCGAGAGCGGTGACTACGCCGAAAACATCAAGCTGACCGACACCACTGTTGGCCGTGCCATTCTGAGCTTGATCCTGCCCAAGGGTATGCCCTTTGAGCTGATCAACCAGAACATGGGTAAAAAGCAGATCTCTCGTCTGCTGAACGCCTGTTACCGTCGCCTGGGTCTGAAAGATTCCGTTATTTTCGCTGACCAGCTGATGTATACCGGTTTCCATTACGCCACCCTGGCCGGTGCCTCCGTCGGTATCGATGACATGGTCATCCCCGACGCCAAGGCCACCATCATCGCCGAGGCGGAAGCCGAAGTTGCCGAGATCCAGGAGCAGTTCTCCTCTGGTCTGGTAACCGCCGGTGAGCGTTACAACAAAGTTATCGACATCTGGTCCACCGCCAACGAGCGCGTGTCCAAGGCGATGATGAGTAACCTCTCTACCGAAGAAGTAGAGAACCGCGACGGTGAAATGGAAACCCAGGCGTCCTTCAACTCCATCTACATGATGGCGGACTCCGGCGCCCGGGGTAGTGCGGCTCAGATCCGTCAGTTGGCCGGTATGCGGGGCCTGATGGCCAAGCCCGATGGCTCCATCATCGAGACCCCCATCACTGCGAACTTCCGTGAAGGTCTGAACGTACTGCAGTACTTCATCTCCACCCACGGTGCTCGTAAAGGTCTGGCGGATACCGCACTTAAGACCGCCAACTCCGGTTACCTGACTCGTCGTCTGGTAGACGTGGCCCAGGATCTGGTCATCACCGAATCCGACTGTGGCACCCTCGAAGGTCTGTGGATGACGCCGCTGATCGAAGGTGGTGACGTTGTTGAGCCGCTGCGCGAGCGCGTACTGGGCCGTGTCGTCTGTGAAGACGTCATGCTGCCTGGCACCGACGAAGTGCTGATGCCCCGCAACACCCTGCTGGACGAAGCCAAGGTTGACGTGCTGGAAGCCAACTCTGTTGACCAGGTGAAAGTACGTTCCGTCATCACCTGTGACACCGACTTCGGCGTCTGTGCCCACTGTTACGGCCGTGACCTGGCCCGTGGCCACATCATCAATGGCGGTGAAGCCATCGGTGTTATCGCGGCCCAGTCTATCGGTGAACCCGGTACCCAGCTGACCATGCGTACCTTCCACATCGGTGGTGCCGCATCCCGGGCTACTGCGGAAAACTCCGTACAGGTCAAGAACACCGGCTCCCTGAAGCTGCACAACGCCAAGTTCGTTGTGAACAGCGACGGTAAGATCGTTATCACCTCTCGCTCCACCGAGCTGACCGTGACCGACGAGAATGGCCGTGAGCGTGAGCGCTACAAGCTGCCCTACGGTGCCGTGCTGACCAAGCAGGACGGTGAAGCGGTCAACGCTGGCGACATCGTTGCCAACTGGGACCCCCACACCCACCCGATCATCACCGAGGTAAAAGGTCAGATCCGTTTCGTGGACATGCTCGAAGGCGTGACCATGAGCCGTCAGACCGACGAACTGACCGGTCTGTCCAGCATCGTTATCCTGGAACCTTCTCAGCGTCCTACTGCGGGCAAAGAGATGCGCCCCATGGTGAAACTGGTGGACGAGAAGGGCAAGGACGTGAACATCGCTGGTACCGACATTCCGGCCCAGTACTTCCTGCCCGGTAACGCCATCGTTAACCTCGATGACGGTGTAGAGGTGAATGTGGGTGACGCCCTGGCGCGTATCCCGCAGGAAACCTCCAAGACCCGTGACATCACCGGTGGTCTGCCCCGCGTTGCCGACCTGTTCGAAGCCCGCCGCCCGAAAGAGCCGGCAATCCTGGCCGAGATCACAGGTACCATCTCCTTCGGTAAGGAGACCAAGGGCAAGCGTCGTCTGGTGATCACCCCGGCCGAAGGTAATGCCTACGAAGAGATGATTCCCAAGTGGCGTCAGCTCAACGTCTTCGAAGGTGAACAGGTTCAGCGCGGTGAAGTTATTGCCGACGGCCCTGAAGCACCTCAGGATATCCTGCGCCTGCGTGGCATCGAAGCCGTAGCCCGTTACATCGTTAACGAAGTGCAAGACGTTTACCGTCTGCAGGGCGTTAAGATTAACGACAAGCACATCGAAACCATCGTTCGCCAGATGCTGCGTAAGTGCACCATCACTGTTCCGGGTGACTCTGAGTTCCTGGAAGGCGAAACCGTGGAAGTAGCCCGCGTCAAGATCGCCAACCGCGATCTGGAGAATGCTGGCAAGCAAGCTGCCTCTTTCGAGCGTCAGCTGCTGGGTATCACCAAGGCGTCTCTGGCAACCGAGTCCTTTATCTCGGCCGCCTCCTTCCAGGAAACCACCCGCGTTCTGACCGAAGCGGCGGTATCCGGTAAGGCTGACGACCTGCGTGGCCTGAAAGAAAACGTCATTGTGGGCCGTCTGATCCCGGCCGGTACCGGTTACTCCTATCACCAGGAGCGCAACCGTCAACGGAACAAAGGTGCCGTTGTTGCCGAGCCGCAGATGACTGCCGATGATGCCGAGAAGGCGCTGACCGACCTGCTGAACGCAGATCTGGGTGGCGACGAATAAAAAGTTGTCATGACAACGTCACAGGCCGTCCCCATAGTGGGCGGCCTTTGTTGTCTTGACACTTTTTTGAGCGGCAATTAGAATGCCGCGGCCCTCTATAGGGCGATTTTTCACCGTTGAAAAAAGCATCTAACCAGGAGTAGCAAGCTAATGGCTACAATTAACCAGCTGGTGCGCAAGCCCCGCGTAAAGAAAGTTGCTAAGAGCAACGTTCCTGCGCTGGAAGCCTGCCCCCAAAAGCGTGGCGTATGCACCCGCGTGTACACCACCACCCCTAAGAAGCCTAACTCCGCACTGCGTAAAGTTTGCCGTGTGCGTCTGACTAACGGCTTCGAAGTGACTTCCTACATCGGTGGTGAAGGCCACAACCTGCAGGAACACTCCGTTGTTCTGATCCGTGGCGGTCGTGTAAAAGACCTGCCCGGTGTGCGCTATCACACCGTACGCGGCACCCTCGACTGTGCTGGCGTTAAAGATCGTAAGCAAGCCCGTTCCAAATACGGCGCCAAGCGGCCCAAGTCTTAATGGTTCTCCGTTAAGTAAGGCCAAGCTAAGCATTCATTAATTAGGTTTTGGGTAACCCCTGAAGCACACGGAGAATTGAGTCATGCCAAGACGTCGCGTGATTGGTCAACGCAAGATCCTGCCCGATCCCAAGTTCGGATCTGAGATCATTGCCAAATTTGTCAACGTAGTAATGGTTGACGGTAAGAAATCTACTGCCGAGAAGATCGTTTACGGTGCCCTGGACATCATGAACGAGAAAACCGGTAAAGAGCACCTGGAACTGTTCGAAACCGCCCTGGACAACGTCCGTCCTGCGGTCGAGGTTAAGTCCCGCCGTGTGGGTGGTTCCACCTACCAGGTGCCTGTTGAAGTGCGCCCCGTGCGTCGCAACACCCTGGCTATGCGCTGGCTGGTAGATGCTGCCCGCAAGCGCGGTGAAAAATCCATGGCTGCCCGTCTGGCCGGCGAACTGCTGGACGCTGCCGAGAACAAAGGTTCTGCCGTTAAGAAGCGCGAAGACGTGCATCGCATGGCAGAAGCGAACAAAGCATTCGCTCACTACCGCTGGTAATGCTGTTGCGGCCTCCGCTGGGGGCCGCATACTTAATAGCATCGCCATAGGTTTCTTAATTAGAGGAAAGCTATCGTGGCTCGCAAAACACCTATCGAGCGCTACCGTAACATCGGTATCAGTGCTCACATTGATGCAGGTAAAACGACCACCACTGAGCGGGTCCTGTTCTATACCGGTGTTTCTCACAAGATCGGTGAAGTACATGATGGCGCTGCCACCATGGACTGGATGGAACAGGAGCAGGAGCGTGGTATTACCATCACCTCCGCTGCTACCACCGCTTTCTGGAGCGGCATGGGTAAGCAGTTCCCTGAGCACCGCATCAACATCATCGACACTCCCGGACACGTTGACTTTACCATCGAGGTAGAGCGTTCTATGCGTGTTCTGGACGGTGCCGTCATGGTTTACTGCGCTGTGGGCGGCGTTCAGCCCCAGTCCGAGACCGTATGGCGTCAGGCGAACAAGTACCATGTACCCCGTATCGCCTTCGTCAACAAGATGGACCGTACCGGTGCCAACTTCCTGCGCGTTGTTGACCAGATCAAAACCCGCCTGAAAGCCAATCCGGTTCCGATCCAGCTGCCTATCGGCGCTGAGGAAAACTTCAAGGGTGTTATCGACCTTATCAAGATGAAGGCCATCAACTGGTCTGAAGATGATATGGGCACCACCTTCACCTACGAAGATATCCCTGCCGACATGCAGGATCTGGCCGAAGAATGGCGCATGAACATGGTGGAAGCTGCTGCTGAAGCCAACGAAGAGCTGATGGAAAAGTACCTCGGCGGCGAAGAGCTGTCCGAAGAGGAAATCAAGGCCGGTCTGCGCGCACGCGTACTGAGCACTGACATCATCCTTTGTACCCTGGGTTCTGCGTTCAAGAACAAGGGTGTTCAGGCCATGCTTGACGCCGTTATCGAGTTCCTGCCTGCCCCGACCGACGTTCCGCCGATCAAAGGTGAACTGCCCAACGGTGAAGTGGCTGTACGTAAATCCAGCGACGACGAGCCCTTCGCGGCTCTGGCGTTCAAGATTGCTACCGACCCCTTCGTTGGTTCTCTGACCTTCTTCCGCGTGTACTCCGGTGTGGTTAACTCCGGTGACTCCGTACTGAACGCCACCAAAGATAAGCGCGAGCGTATCGGCCGTATCGTTCAGATGCACGCCAACAAGCGTGACGAGATCAGCGAAGTTCGTGCCGGCGACATCGCCGCCGCCATCGGCCTGAAAGACGTTACCACCGGTGAAACCCTGTGTACCGAAGCTGATCCTATCATCCTCGAGCGCATGGAATTCCCCGAGCCGGTAATCTCCGTAGCCGTTGAGCCGAAGACCAAGTCTGACCAAGAGAAGATGGGTCTGGCCCTGGGCCGTCTGGCCAAGGAAGATCCCTCCTTCCGCGTTTGGACCGACGAAGAGTCTGGCCAAACCATCATCGCCGGTATGGGTGAGCTGCACCTGGAAATTCTCGTTGACCGTATGAAGCGTGAATTCAAGGTTGAAGCCAACGTAGGTAAGCCTCAGGTTTCCTACCGTGAAACCATCCGTAACAGCGTTGAAGTCGAAGGTAAGTTCGTACGTCAGTCCGGTGGTCGTGGTCAGTTCGGTCACGTTTGGCTGCGTATGGAGCCTGTCGAAGAAGGCAAAGGCTACGAATTCGTCAACGCTATCGTCGGTGGTGTGGTTCCCAAGGAATACATCCCTGCGGTTGACAAGGGTATCCAAGAGCAGATGAAGAACGGCGTACTGGCCGGTTTCCCCATCGAAGACATGCGCGTTACCCTGTACGACGGTTCCTACCACGACGTGGACTCCAACGAGATGGCGTTTAAAATCGCTGCCTCTATGGGCTTCAAGTCCGGCTTTATGAAAGCCAACCCCGTGCTGCTCGAGCCCATCATGAAGGTGGAAGTAGAGACGCCCGAGGAAAACATGGGTGATGTGATCGGCGACATTAACCGTCGTCGTGGTCTGATCGAAGGCATGGATGACGGCCCGTCCGGCAAGATCGTCCGTGGCCAGGTACCGCTGTCCGAAATGTTCGGCTACGCTACCGACCTGCGTTCTGCCACTCAAGGCCGTGCTTCTTACTCCATGGAGTTCCTGAAGTACCAAGAGTGCCCGACCAACATCGCCAAAGACGTTATCGAAGCTCGCAAATCCGGCGAGTAACACTTAGCGAAAAGGGCCGGCCAACAGGCTGGCCCCCTTTTGAAATGAAGGATTTTAGCCGTGTCTAAAGAAAAATTTGAACGTACAAAACCCCACGTCAACGTAGGTACCATCGGTCAC
>NZ_AMRI01000042.1 GCF_000299915.1 Gallaecimonas xiamenensis 3-C-1 | reverse complement strand
TTGACGAAATGCCACAGTCACTTGTTACTACTTAACTGTTTCTCAGCATTTTTTCGGGCCAATGCGGTAAGGGCATATTGGCGCTTCTGCTCGTCCAGCCTACCCTTGTCATCCTTGACCCACACGTAGTCTTTACAATCTGCCGAACATTGTAAATGGCGCTCGCAGGGTGTTTGAGAAAAGTTGTGGACGCAAATACCTGTACCGACATCATGCACAGCCTGAATGCGTGCTTTAAGAATGGCATCCTGTACTTCTACCGGAACTACTTTGAGTTGCTCAGCCAATAGACCACCGACCAAGCCTTTTTTGATATCTTCGCGGAGCATCAGTGCACGTTTTTCGCGGGATGTATGTTGATAGGCTTTGGTGTCCCTGGGATTGGTTCGCCCAAACCATTCGGTTTGCAGAAGATCACTTAACCCACCTTCATCAAGTAAAGTATTGAGCGTGTGGCGGAAGTGGTGACTGGTAAAATCTACCTCGATACTACTGGAAGCGTATTCGGCGGCAAGCGCAGGGAAATAGCGAAGGAAGGTCGTGAACATAGACTGGCTACAGCTTGTAGCCAACCAGTGAGCGTAGCTTCCAGTAGAAAGTCCCAATGAGCGAATAAATAAAAGATCTTTCAGATAGTATTCTTTACCAAATTGATCAATATGGAATGCTCGTAGTAGTTTTTCAGAAAAGTCTCTAAAACAATACGCTTTGACAGCGTCCTTATTTGTGTAGCAAATAGGGTTATTTGGCTTTTTCCCTTGCTTGGTCACTCGCTCATGGTCCTGCCAAACAAGACCAATCTTTCGAATCCATCCAGTAGAACAAATCGTATTGCTGCTTATCCCCATTTTTAACAGGTCATCAATGTATAACTTTCTTTTCTCTGGAATTTTATTCAAAAAACGAATGTCGGGGCCGCGAGAACGATGCATTTCCTCTGCGGTAATTCTCACCGAATCTGTTGCCGCGCGTACCTCATCAAGTACATCTTTAACTATTGTTACGACCTCTGACGGCAAGTAGAGTTTTCTTTTAGGTGTAAATAGATCACCGAGACTAACCTTTCGAGGGAAATATTCTATGAAGGCTTTTTGGTCTTCGTCTAACGTAACTTCTTGAAGCGGAAGTAATGAAATCTCACTAAAGCGGCGGCCAGTACAAGCAAGCAGAGTCAATATCAGGACATAGAATCTGTATTTATGTTCTTTTGGAACCGTCAAATAGAGCTCACCGATAACCCGAAACACGGTAGGATCAACAAGTTTCTCGGATTTGGTCTCCAGAACGTCAGGATCATCCAGCCTTTTATGATTCAGACCTCCAGTATTAACTGGGCGCACCATCTTCGAATATTTGTATTGCAACATCACCCTGCACAAACCATTAGCATCACAGTGTGCAGCGAACTCTGCAACATGCTTGTGAAGGTTGTAGGCAGTGGTGTCACTGTAGTGTTTTGAAATTAATCCACACGCATCGTCTAGCGCTTCTGGCGTGAGTTTGGTCAGTTCCTGCCCCAGTTGGTTAGCTGCAAATGAGATATACCCAACAGCGGTAATGAAGTTACGCTGATTGGGTGTTGATTGATGTTTTCTGTGGAATCGAAGAATCAGTAATGCCTTGGCAACCTCCTCCCATTCATGACGTAGAGGTTCTGAGCCAAGTTTAGGGGGAAGCGTAAAAGCAAACGACGCAGTTTTGGCGTTTTTACCCGTAAGCTTGACTAGGCGGCCAGCATTCACTTGCCACACAGGATTACCCCAAAAAACCGACTCAAACCCTTCTAGCTTCATTAGCTTAGCTTTATCGATCAAAGCTTGGGTATTTGCCTTTCTATCGCGCTCAAGGCGATCAATGAAGGGGATAACCTTGGCCTTCCGATTGGAGCGACCATCAGACATTCAGGCCCCCTTCTTCACAAAGCTGAGTTACCTGTGCGACCGCAGCGATTACCTCATCAAGCTGTATACCCAATCGCGCATTCTCGTATTTTTTTAAACGTTCTTCACGGCCTGCCAGCAAACATTCCAAGACATGCTCATGAGCAGCATGACGATAAGGCTGAAATTTAGGGCACAAATAACATGAATAAGGAGGATCAAGGTGGCAGACACTGGACTCCCCACACACACCAATATCAGACTGATCATCTGGATTTTGCTCATCGACAAACGTCAGGTGCTTGTCATCTCGCTCACCATTGATAGCGTCTTCATCACTATCAATAAGCTTACCTTTGAAGAAATTGAGGTACTTCGAGAATCCTTTTGCCATCGACTTGTCGAGATGCTCAACAACAGTTCCCGCAACATCAAAATAGACCCCTACATACTGAGTATCCGTATGATCTAATATCCTGGCTAGCTCACGCCTGCTGATTCCCTCTGTCGCCAGGCCTGTTGCCAAGGTATATCGTAACCTCCTTGGTGTGACATGCATTAATTCACCAGTAAGAGGGGAAATGATATTATGACGTTTTATAAAGGCTGTAATTAAACGAGATATATCACCGCTCGTCATATTGAAAATATTCTCTGAATCTAGAGAACACATGGCAACGCGGTTACCACTTATTTTTATTAGAAGAGGTCGATTATCTGGGGTAGAGAAGTCTGTACCATTAAAGCTAAGAGGCAATAAGTTATTTTGCTCGACAAGATTTTCTAGAATTCTTCCGAAATAGGGATCTAAATATTCATCCATCAGGTCATCGCGGGGATTAAGAAATCTCTTCTTAATACGCGGCATCCGAATGATATAACAGGGGTCTTCGTTCGATGGATCAAGCTTAACGAGATCGCTCTCCCTCAGATATGTCAGGTTTGCAGGGTTTCGGCCGAAAGCTAGTGACAAAGCCATAACAACCTTTTGCTGGAGATGCTCAAACTCTAGGCTCTTGTCTTCTTTTAGCGCAGCAATCAAAAGAGAGAGCTCTAATGATTTATGTAATGGCCCCATATCGGGATCGGACATCCTAACTGCCTCGCCCTTTGGACCTCCGGGTATAACCATTGCCTCAAGTTCAGCCGCATACGCATCTGAAAATGTACTATCTGAAATGTTGTCAGAACACCAGATATACCACCTAATTGGCTCATATATCGTCCAAAGTTTGTGCCGAGAGCGCTGAATGTTGATAGATTTCTCAAATAAACCAATAAGATGTTCTTTAGCACTTTCCGGTTGATTATCTTTTCCCCAATCCCTAAGAACTAGCCTCCATACAACTTGAAAAACGCTGTATCCAGCGGATGTTGAAATACGCCTAACCTGGTCAGATACATAGTGCTTCAACGCATTTCTCAGCTGTAAATTTGAGATTTTGCCAAAATCGAGAGTTGAGTGGGCGCGAATCACTATGGGGAGCAACCATTTATCGCCTGATATATCAATTGTTTTCCCCTCTCGAGTAACTAGGACCTGCTTCTCAGACCAAGACTGCTCTACAGCTTGTGTTTTCGATAATTTCGTGTTCACTTTGGCTACCTCTCGGACATCATATCTGCCTGATACCGCCTCAATGACTTAACCGCTTGCTCCTCCACTTCTTGGGCAATATAAATGTCTTGTGAATCTAAACTACTATCGCCACGCAGGAAGGCCAGCGCTTCTCGTCTACGCTGCTCATCCACTCCTGAAGCTCTAAGAACCCTCTCAAGCCGGGATGAGAATGTATGTCGAAGAGACTTGGCCGTTAAGTTTTCGGGAAGACGGCCAACATATTGCGTTCGCAATAACTGGAAAAACTGTGTAATTGAGGATTGTGACAAGGGCGCTCCCTCATCACTCAATATTAAATAGTCTGATTCGTAGTTATTTTTGCTTTCAAGCACTTCACGCCAGGTAACAATGTACTCATTTAATGCAAAAGCAAACTGCCGACTCTCAATCGGAATAAGTCTACCATTACGCTTTATTTGAGGCCTGGGTCGTCTTACATCTAGGGGGTCCGATGGCCTACGTTCAACCTGTATCGCCGAAATCGCACCAACTTGAACATCTTCTACCCTGAGGCTAAGCAACTCACCTGGCCTTAGACCACAAAATAACATTAACCCTACAGATACATAATTTCTAAACTTTACAGCAGGATCTCGTCCAAATCCCTGCTCAGCATCGGGATGCAACACGGCAAGCAGGAAGTCAACCTCTAACTCATTTAACCCCTTACGAAGACTTTTTTTCATTGGTGTGGCAGACATAAAGCTACCATCCAGCATTTTTAGAAAAAATGACTTTCGCTCTCTCAAACGTTCATAGTCTAGGGAAGACAACGGCAACTGACTTATCAATACATCCATGTACCAACTAATAAATTGTCTGATAGTCGTTAACCGTTGATTGAAGGTATTAGGTGCTACAACATTTATACGCCCATTGGCTTGATCAATTCTTAACGCTTCGACCAATCCACCTCTTAATTCTGCTTCGTTGAATGAGTTCTGAGCCATCAATTTCGTAGATAGGTCACAATTCGATTTATCCAGCCAGCGATAGAGCACTGAAAGCTCTCTCAAATTCCGAACCAATGTATTTGTACTGAGGGAGCGTCTGGCAAGAATAAACTCATTAGGTAAGACAACTGGCATACCAGAATCATCCAGCATCATTGGTATCTGTTCGCCCGTTTCGTGTGTGACTAGCTCTATTTTCATTGCACCACCCTTATTGACAAAATAAGAGTAGCTACAAACTTTTATCTTCACAACTTTTAAAGTTATACGATTTTATAAAAACACAAAGTCACATAAAACGAAAAAGCCCTTCAAATGCTTACACACTTAAAGGGCTTAAATTTTCATTTATATTTTTTAAAACCAATTAGTTAACTAGAACAATTTAAGAATTAGTTAACAATAATTACTTTATGTCATTCAGAACGGGATGTCGTCGTCGAAGTCCATGGGCGGCTCGTCGGCACCATAGCCGCCTTGCTGGGGCTTGGGTGCGTTGAAGTTGCCCTGGGGCTGCTGCTGAGGGCGGTTACCGAAGTTGTTGCCCTGCTGCTGGCCGCCACCGAAACCGCCTTGTTGGCCGCCCTGTTGCTGGCCACCGGCAAAACCACCTTGGTTCTGCTGGGCCGGTTTCTGGAAGCCACCTTGCTGCTGGCCGCCGCCGAAACCGCCTTGGCCGCCTTGTTGTTGGCCGCCACCGAAGCCGCCCTGGCCGCCTTGCTGACCACCACCGTAACCGCCTTGGCCGCCGCCCTGGCCACTGCCACGGCTGTCGAGCATCTGCATTTCGTTAACGATGATCTCGGTGGTGTATTTGTCCTGGCCGTCTTGGCCCTGCCATTTGCGGGTACGCAGGCTGCCTTCCAGGTAGACCTTGGAACCCTTGCGCAGGTACTCGCCGGCGATCTCGGCCAGGCGGCCGTAAATCACCATGCGGTGCCATTCGGTCAGCTCTTTTTGCTCACCGGTTTGCTTGTCTTTCCAGCTTTCACTGGTGGCCACGGTGAAGTTGGCAACGGCATTGCCATTGGGCATGTAACGCACTTCCGGGTCGCCACCCAGGTTGCCGACGATAATGACTTTGTTAATGCCTCGACTGGCCATCTTTGCTCCTGACTAACCGGCCTCGGCCAGCAGTGCTCTGGCCTTGGCTAATTCAAATTCTTGTGTATTCACTTTAAGGTAGATGGCGGACTCTTGCGCCATCACATTGACTTCCAGTACCCCGGGCAGTGCCGAGAGCCCGGCGGCCAGCTCCTGTTCACGGCCGGTCAGAGCGGGGGCGCTCAGGCTGACCGACTTCAGGTGGCTGGGATGGCGCATGCCCCGGCTCATCCAGAGCCACAGCAACACCAGGGCGGCAGACATCAGCAACACCCCTTCCTTATCCGCATACTGTGCCATGGCACCGGCCAAGCTGCCACCAAAAAAGGCACCCAGGAATTGGCTGGAGGAGTAGATCCCCATGGCACTGCCCTTGTCACCGGCGGGGGCGATCCGGGCGATCAGGGCCGGCAAGGTGGCTTCCAGGTAATTGAAGGCCACAAAGAACAGCACCAGCGCCGCCACCAGGCCCCAGAGCCAATGCTGCAGGTACCAGGCCGCCCCCAGGGACCCCAGCATCACCACCAGGGCCAGCTGTATCATCTGCCGGCTAAGATGCTTTTTCTCGGCGACGATGATCATCGGCACCATGCCGAAAAAGGCCAGCACCACTATGGGAAAGTACAGCTCCCAGTGCCGCTCTGACGGCAGGCCGGCCTCCACCAGCATCGACGGCATCACCACGAAGGTGGCGGTGAGCAGGAAGTGCAGCAAAAAGATGCCCAGATCCAGGCGGATCAGCTGCGGGTCTTTGAGCATGCGCCCCAGGCGCTGGGGCGCCGGCAGGGTGTCCCCTTTGGGGGCATGGCTTACCACTTTGGGTACCGCCAGCCACACCACCAGTATGCCGCCAAGGGCCAGCACCGCCGTTAACCAGAACAGTCCCGACAGCCCCCACTGGGCCGCCAGTATCGGCCCCACCACCATGGCCAGGGCAAAGGACATGCCGATGGACACGCCGATAATGGCCATCACCTTGGGGCGCTGTTCGTCACGGCTCAGATCCGCCGCCATGGCCAGCACCGCCGAAGCGATGGCCCCGGCCCCTTGCAGGGCGCGGCCCACCACCACCCAGAGGATATGATGGGCCAGGGCGGCCACGGCAGACCCGGCCGAAAACATCAGCAGGCCCAGGATGATGATCTTGCGCCGGCCAAAGCGGTCGGAGGCCATGCCCATGGGGATCTGCAGCAGCGCTTGGGTCAGCCCGTAAGCGCCTATGGCCAGGCCCACCCAAAGGGGCGAGTAACCGTCCAGGTGTTGGCCGTACAGGGCGAACACCGGCAGGATCATGAAAAGGCCCAACATCCGCAGGGAAAAGACCGAAGCCAGCGAGAAAGCGGCACGGAGTTCCGTGCGCGTGAGACCTGATTGCGACATAACTCGTATTGCGGAAACGGCGAAGGCGACATCATAGCACAGCCATTGGGCTAAACGGGCGCCTGTGCGATACTTGAGCGCTTAACGTGAGTGGTTGAAGCAGGATGTTATGGATAAAATCTCGGTTCGCGGCGCCCGCACCCACAACCTGAAAAACATCAGCCTGGATATCCCCAGGGATAAGCTGATCGTGATCACCGGGTTGTCTGGCTCGGGCAAGTCGTCCCTGGCGTTCGACACCCTTTATGCCGAGGGCCAGCGGCGCTATGTGGAGTCCCTCTCCGCCTATGCCCGCCAGTTTCTTTCCCTGATGGAAAAACCCGATGTGGACCACATCGAGGGCCTGTCACCGGCCATCTCCATAGAGCAGAAGTCCACTTCCCATAACCCCAGGTCCACCGTCGGCACCATTACCGAGATCCACGACTACCTGCGCCTGATGTTTGCCCGGGTGGGTGAGCCCCGCTGCCCTACCCATGACGTGGCCCTGGCCGCCCAGACCGTCAGCCAGATGGTAGACAGGGTGCTGGCCGAACCCCAAGACAGCAAGCTGATGCTGCTGGCGCCGGTGATCAAGGAGCGCAAGGGCGAGCACGCCAAGCTGCTGGCCAACCTGGCCGCCCAAGGCTATATCCGCGCCGTTATCGACGGCGAAGTGTGCGACCTGTCCGACCCGCCGCCCCTTGAGCTGCAAAAGAAGCATACTATCGAAGTGGTGGTGGACCGCTTCAAGGTCCGTGACGACCTGCAGCAGCGCCTGGCGGAAAGCTTCGAAACTGCCCTGGCCCTGACCGGCGGCACCGCCCGGGTGGTGAGCATGGACGACGACAGCGTCGACCTGGTGTTCTCCGCCAACTTCGCCTGCCCCCACTGCGGCTATTCCATGGCCGAGCTGGAACCACGCCTGTTTTCCTTCAACAACCCCGCCGGTGCCTGCCCCAGCTGTGACGGCCTGGGGGTGCAGCAGTTCTTCGACGAACACAAGGTGGTGGTGAACGGCGAGATCTCCTTGTCCGGCGGCGCCATCCGTGGCTGGGACAAGCGCAACTTCTACTACTTCCAGATGCTCAAGTCCCTGGCCGAACAGTTCGAGTTCGCCCTGGACCAGCCCTTCGACGCCCTGCCCAAGAAGGTGCAGGACCTGGTCCTTTATGGCACCGGTAAGCAGGAAGTGGCCTTCAAGTATGTCAACGACCGCGGCGACATCGTCATTCGCAAGCACCCCTTCGAAGGGGTGATCCCCAACATGGAGCGCCGCTACCGGGAGACCGACTCCAATACGGTGCGCGAAGAGCTGGCCAAGTACATGGCCAACCAGGCCTGCCCCAGCTGTAAGGGCACCCGCCTGCGCACCGAGGCCCGCCATGTCTTTGTGGACAGCCACAACCTGCCGGCGGTGGCGGACATGAGCATCGGCGACTGCCTGCGCTTTTTCGACGGCCTGGCCCTGAGCGGCCAGCGGGCGCAGATCGCCGAGAAGATCCTCAAGGAAATTCGCGACCGCCTGCACTTCCTGGTCAACGTCGGCCTCAACTACCTTAGCCTGTCTCGCAGCGCCGACACCCTGTCCGGCGGCGAGGCCCAGCGGATCCGCCTGGCTTCGCAGATCGGTGCCGGCCTGGTGGGGGTCATGTATGTGCTGGACGAGCCGTCCATCGGCCTGCACCAGCGGGACAACGAGCGGCTGCTCAATACCCTCACCCACCTGCGGGACCTGGGTAATACGGTGCTGGTGGTGGAACACGACGAAGACGCCATTCGCGCCGCCGACTACGTCATCGACATCGGCCCCGGCGCCGGTGTTCATGGCGGCGAGATCATTGCCGCCGGCACCCCAGCCGAAGTGGCCGCCGCCGAGCAATCCCTCACCGGCCAATACCTGTCCGGCAAGAAGGCCATCGCCGTGCCGGCCCAGCGCCATGCCCCGGACAACGGCTGGATCGAACTCAAAGGCGCCACCGGCAACAACCTCAAGAGCGTGGACCTGCAGATCCCGGTGGGGCTGCTGACCTGCGTCACAGGGGTGTCCGGCTCCGGTAAGTCCACCCTCATTAACGACACCCTGTTCCGCCTGGCCCACCGGCAGCTGAACAAGGCCGAAGGGGAAGATCCGGCCCCCTACCGGGAGCTGATTGGCCTGGACCACTGCGACAAGGTGGTGGATATCGACCAAAGCCCCATAGGCCGTACCCCCCGCTCCAACCCCGCCACCTACACCGGCATCTTTACGCCGGTCCGTGAGCTCTTTGCCGGTACCCAGGAGGCCCGTGCCCGTGGCTACCAGCCGGGCCGGTTCAGCTTCAACGTGCGCGGCGGGCGCTGCGAGGCCTGCCAGGGCGACGGTGTGATCAAGGTGGAAATGCACTTTCTGCCGGACGTCTACGTGCCGTGCGATCTCTGTAAGGGTAAGCGCTACAACCGGGAAACCCTGGAAGTGACCTACAAGGGCAAGAACATCCACCAGGTGCTGGAGATGACCATCGAAGAGGCCCGCGACTTCTTCGACGCCATCCCCGCCGTGGCCCGCAAGCTGCAAACCCTGATGGATGTAGGCCTGTCCTACATCCGCCTGGGCCAGAGCGCCACCACCCTGTCCGGCGGCGAGGCCCAGCGGGTCAAGCTGGCCCGGGAACTGTCCAAGCGCGACACCGGCAAGACCCTCTACATCTTGGACGAACCCACCACCGGCCTGCACTTTGCCGACATCCAGCTGTTGCTGGACGTACTGCATCGCCTCCGCGACCACGGCAACACCATAGTGGTGATTGAGCACAACCTGGATGTGATCAAGACCGCAGATTGGATAGTGGACCTGGGCCCGGAAGGGGGCAGCGGCGGCGGCCAGATCCTGGTCACCGGCACCCCGGAAACCGTTGCCCAGCATGCCCAGAGCCACACGGCCCGGTTCCTCAAACCCATGCTGTAATAACAAGGGCGCCGCTGGCGCCCTTTTCGTATCTGGTTGACAAATCTCGAAAATCAGCGCTTTCTGATAATGACTCTCATCAGCATCGGAGGCGTTATGAAGAGATACCTGCTGGCCACTGTCCTGGCCGTGTTCGCCACCCTTGGGTGTTTTTACTTTATGACCACCCTGGTCAAGGCGCCGGATGGTCCCAGTGCCAACTCGGCAACGCCCCTTACCGATCCCCCGGCGCAAGTGACGCCCCCTGAGCCCCCCAAACCCAAGCCAGAGACAGAGCCGAAACAGAAATTCAGCCAAAGCCCCATGCCCGGTGTGCAAAGCCTGGTTCCGGAACCGGCAGAAACGGCTAACGTCACCCAGGGTGATCCCCAGGCACCGATGAGCAAGCTGGCCCCGGTCACCCTGCAGTTTGACCCCATGGACGCAGGCCAAGGGCAGGACAGGGAAGCCACCCCCGTGGTGCAGCTGCCTCCCCAGTACCCGGTAGAAGCCCTACGCGACGGCCGTGAAGGCTGGGTCAAGCTGCGCTTTACCGTCACCGCCGCCGGCACCGTGGATGACATTCAGGTCATTGACGCCGAGCCCAAGCGCCTCTTTGATAAAGCCGCCCGGGACGCCTTGCGAAAATGGCGTTACCAGCCCCTGGTGGTGGACGGCAAGGCCCTGGCCCAACCCGGCCAAGAGGTACAGCTGGACTTTAAGATGGATAAATCGGCCTGAATAAAAAAGGCGCCCTTGGGCGCCTTTTTTGATGTCGGATGTTAGAAGCGGTAAGTCCCCTTCACACCCCAGCCGACACCACTTTCACCTTCGGTTTTGCTCAGCCCCACTTTGACGTTGGCACGGGGGTTGAACCAATAGCTGGTGTTGGCGTAGTAGGTGGTGTCGTTGGCGTCATTCAGGTTGTACGCCAGGGCATCATTGTCGGTATCGACAAAGGTCACCCCACCACCGGCAGACCACTGCTGGTTGAAGAAGTAGTCGGCACTGGCATCCAGCACGAACACATCGTCGCCGCGATCGGCGTCGGTATTGCTCATGTCACCTTTCAGCCAAAGACCGGTACCGCCCCCCAGAGGAGCATAGTGTTCAATACGGGCACCCAGGGTGTCGGCATCAAACTGGCCCCAGTCCAGACGGCTGTAGTAACCGGTCAGCAGGGTGTTGGCATCCAGGTAGCCACCCAGTTCCACACCATAGCGATCGGCGTCTTGGCCGTAATCGGGATCAATGTTCTGGTAGCTCACCCCCAACACCCAGTCGGTGGTGGTGACCAGACGGCCACCCAGGCCGAAACTGTCCACATAGTCGTTGAAGCTGGCACCGGCTTCCAGGTAGCTGGCATGGCTCAAGAAGCCATTGAGCTCGAAGGGGCCATTGCTGGTGTTGACCGGGGTCAGGTAGATACGGCCACCCAGGCCCCAGGTGTCGGCGTCATCGACCGTAGAGTGGTCGGAATAGCCCGCGCTCACTTCGGCCTGGTAAGTGTCGGCCATGGCAGGCACCGCCAGTATGGCGGCAGAAAGGGTCAAAGGGAAAAGCATGGTTTTCATACTGCACTCCTTGGATTGCAAAGCAGCGCAAACAACATAGTGCTCTTTGAGGCAGCCTTACAGCCTGATCCCTTGGGCAGTTTAGAAACACTTCAGATAAAAATCAGCGCGTTAACAAGGGTGAATGGGGCCAAAACAAAAAAGGCGCCCTAAGGCGCCTTTGAGATCACGCAAAGAAAATCAGAAGCGCAGGGTACCCTGGATGCCCCACTCGTAGCCTTTAACGTCTTCAGCATCGCTGTAGGTGATTTTGACGTTGGCTTGGTTGTTGAACCAGTAAGAGGTATTCAGGCCCCAACCGAAGTCTTCGGACTCGTCGTCCCAGCTGGTTTCGGCACCGACGGACCAGGCACGGGTGAAGAAGTAGTCGCCGCCCAGGCTGTAAACCCAGACGTCGTCGCCTTGGTCGTAGTCGACATTTTCGATGCCAGCTTTGAGCAACAGGCCTTCGCTACCGTCAACCGGGATCAGGTGATCCAGGGCCAGGCCAAAGGTATCGGCGAAGTCGCTGTTCTCATAGCTAACACGCAGCAGGGTGCCTTGGGCCAGGTATTTACCCAGGCCGACACTCCAGACGTCATCACTGGAACCGTAGTCCGGATCAATACGGCTGTAGTTGGCTTCCAGTACCCAGTCGCTTTGGGTGACGAAGCGGCCGCCCAGGGAGTAGCTGTCCGCAAAGTCAGTATTCAGGTAGGCACCTTGCACCCAAGAAGCGTGGTTCAGGAAAGGGATCAGGTCATAGGCGTGCTGGGCGTTGCTCTGGCTTTCCAGATAGTAACGGTAACCCAGGCCCCAATTGTCGGCGTTATCCTGCTTGGTGTGATCGCTGTAACCAGCGGTCACTTCATGCTGGAAGCTGTCGGCGGCAAAGGAAGGGGCAGAGAAAGCAGCCAGAATGGCCAGAGAAACAAATGCTTTTTTCACGTAGAACTCCGTTTCGCTAAAACAAAAAGCGCCGGCATACTAGCGGCGCTTGGCATCTTGCGAAAGAGCATATTCATAAATGCTGTTCTAGGTTACACCTGATGCTGTCTGGCAGGGGCACTGAGCGTTTGGCTTTATGGTCAAAATGCACCAGTGTGGTTTCCCCCTCAACACAGAGTTGGCCATTTTGATAGGCCCGCTGTAACAGCCTGAAAGAGCTGTTGCCTATATAGGAAACCTGAGTGCTAATGGAGACTTCGCTACCGTAGAGAAGTTCCGCTTTAAACTGCATTTGGTAGCCAGCGATGATCAGATGCCAGTCGCGTACATCCAAATCCGGGGTGAAAAAGCGGAAGACTGGCTCTCTGGCTTGTTCGAACCAGACGGCTGGTACCGTGTTATTGATGTGCCCCAGGGCGTCGGTTTCCTGGAAGCGGGGCATCAGGGTCATTTCAAACATGTTTTGTCCTAAACTGCGGCAAAGCCACAGCATAACGCCAAATGCCATTAAGGCTTTACCCTACAAAGGTCTATGACCTAGGATTTGGCCGAACCCTTTAAAGAGCCAATCGAATGACGGATCTAGCACTGGCGCTTTCCCTTATCGCTGCCATTTCCCTAGGCGCCCAGTGGCTGGCCTGGCGCCTGAAGCTGCCTGCCATCCTTTTTTTGCTGGCCGCCGGCCTGTTACTGGGCCCCGGCACCGGCGTCTTGAACCCCGACCTGCTGCTGGGTGAAGTCCTTTTCCCCATGGTGTCCATTGCTGTGGCCATCATCCTGTTTGAAGGTGCCCTGACCCTAAGGTTCAACGAGATCCGCGGCCTGGTCAAAGTGGTCCGCAACCTGGTGACCATCGGCATGCTGATCACCTTCGCGGTGTTGGCCTTTGCCTGTCACTGGCTGCTGGGGGTGTCGTTGCAGGTGTCCCTGCTGTTTGGCGCCGTCATGGTAGTCACCGGGCCGACAGTAGTGGCACCCCTGCTAAGAACCATCAGGCCCCGGGCCGAGCTGGACAGGGTACTGCGCTGGGAAGGCATCATCATCGACCCCCTGGGGGCCATTTTCGCGGTACTGATGTTCGAGCTGGTGATTATCCAAGCCTCCCAGGAAGCCGCTGTTCACAGCCTGTGGATCCTGATTAAGACCATGATGCTGGGAGGTGCCCTGGGACTGGGGGCAGGCGTTGCCGTGGCCACGGCCCTGAAAAAGGGCTGGTTGCCGCTCTATCTTCGCAAGATCGGTGTGCTGGCCGCCGTACTGCTGGCCTATGCCCTGTCCGAGCAGCTGCAACACGAATCGGGCCTGCTTACCGTCACTGTGATGGGCATGTACATGGCCAACAAGAGCGAGCTGGATATCGACGACATCATGGAGTTCAAGGAAGACCTGTCGGTCATCTTGATCTCCGCCCTCTTTATCCTGCTGGCCGCCCGGGTCGATGTGGGTAATCTGGTCGACTTGGGCCTTCCCCTGGTGATATTGCTGCTGGTAGTGCAGCTGGTGGCCCGCCCCCTCTGTGTATTGGCATCGGCCTATACCAAGAAGCTCAGTTGGCGCGACAAGGCCTTTTTGTCCTGGATAGCACCCAGGGGCATAGTGGCGGCGGCGGTCAGTTCCCTGTTTGCCCTGCGCCTGCAACAAGCCGGCATCGAAGACGCCGACAAACTGGTGTCCCTGTCCTTTGCGGTGATCATCGCCACAGTGGTGTTGCAAAGCCTGACCGCAGGACCTGTGGCCAGGCTGTTGGGGGTGGTCCGTGAAGCCCCCAGGGGGGTGCTTATCATCGGTGCCAACTCCCTGGCCAGGGCCGTGGCCCAGTCCCTGCGCAAGGCAGAGATCCAGGTACTGTTGGCTGACCCGGTATGGGAAAACTACCGCCTGGCCCGCATGGAGGGGCTGGAGGTTTACTACGGCAACCCCCAATCCGAACAGGCGGAAGCGGTACTGGATCTGTCGTCTATCCGCCAGGTCTATGCCCTGTCTCCCAACCGTCACCAGAACGCCAATGCCATCACCCATTTCGCCTACCTCTTTGGCGACAAGAAGGTGTTCTCCATTCGCTCATCCCAAGGCAAGGGTTTTGCCAATCAGGAAAGTGCAACCTTCAGGGCCAGGCAGATCCTCTTTTCGGAAGATTGCACCTTCGCCAAGCTAAACAGCCTGTTGATGCAGGGCTGGCAGGTGAAAAGCACCAAGCTCAAAGAGGCCTTCGACTGGGACGCCTACAAGGAGCGCCAGAAGGACGCGCTGCCACTCTTTATCATCGACAAGAAGGGTTTTCTAAGCCCGGTGAGCAACGGCGACCAAAAACCCGAGGTGGACGAAGTGATCATTGCCCTGCTCCCCCCCCAGGAAAAAGAAAGCCAGAACGCCGCCTGACAAAGCCCCGCAAGGGGCTTTTTTATTGGCCTAACCAGGCCAGACACTGCGCAGCCGGCCCAGGCAGGCAAACGCCAACAGCAGTACCAAGGCATAGAGCATCTGCCATCCCAAGGTTGCCAAAGTCAGCATGCAAAGTACGGTACTGAGCAGGGCCAGCCAGCGCCAGCCGCCTTTCAGTAACACCCAACCCGCCGCCATGCTCAGCAGGTAAATCAGGATGAAATTGCCATTGGCATAACGGATGAGATCGCTGATGGACAGCCCCAGCCACCAGGCCAGCAGCGCACAACAGGCGCAGATCAACACCACTGCTGTCAGGGCACGCCCTGGCACCCCATGGCGGTTACGAACAGCAAAGGCATGGGGCAACTTACCTTCGTCTGCCAGGCTCCACAGCAATCGGGCAAAGCCCTGTACATAGATGTTAATAGAGGCAAAGCACGCCAGATAGCCGACTAGAGCGGCCAGCCATTTGGCTTGACTCCCCATCAGCAGTGCCACCAGATGAGGCATGGAGGCACCGTTTGCCTGTTCGTCACCAAAGGTACCGAAGCTCAGTACCGCAACCGAACAGCCCCAATAGACCAAACCAGCCAATAAAACGCCGACCAGCATGGCCAATGGGAAGTCCCGTTGAGGGTTCTTAAACTCCTCCCCCAGATGGGTAAAGGCTTCTATTCCTACGAAACACCAGAACATCACCGCAAGGGCAGCAGGCAGTGTTGACCAGGGAAGGTCCTCAACAGGCAACAACGGCTGACCGGCGAGGGGCAAGTCCCCAAGCCACCAGAAGGACGCCACAGTGGCCACGATCAACAGTGCGATTAGCGTTTGTACCAAGCCTGACGCCCTTGCCGGCCGTTGCCCCAGTACCCACATCATACCCAGGGTGAGCAGTTGGATCGCCAGTACCTGCAGGCCACTCAGGGTGAAAAGGCTGTGCCAGAAACCGCTGGCGATATTGAGGGCGGCTGGCAGCCCAACCGGCATCACCGACAGAAACAACAGCGCCGTTGCCTGCTCCATACGTCGGCCAAAGGCACGGCCGATTAAATGTGGCGCCCCGCCTGCGTGGGGAAAGCGCCTGCCTAACTGGGCAAAGGTAAAAGCGATGGGGAGCACCAGGCCGATTAGCAGCAGCCAGGCCCAAAGTGATGCCTGGCCAGCAGTGGCAGCCGCCACCGCCGGAATAATGAAAATACCGGTGCCCAGCAGCGAGGTCGTCAATAATCCAACCCCCTGCAGAAGACCCAAGTCTTTGTTTAGTCTACTCATCTATGATAGGTCTGCGGTGTATTGAAAGCAGTTGTTATAGTAATGGGCCAACCGAAGCCAGTGACCATGAAAAGTGACGGCAATGGCCGTCACTTCGTCGGGATCCGGCGCCACCTTGTATCTGCTTTTCGCGAAAGGACCTTTGTGGACAAATTTGACCGTCATATCCTGGCGTTGCTACGCAGCAATGCCCGCCTGTCTGTGGCAGCCATAGCCCGGGAGGTCAACCTGTCCCGCAGTGCCGTCAGCGATCGCATTCGCCAACTGGAAAGCCATGGCACCATCCTTGGCTATCATGCCCAGCTGGCCTCTCCCCAGCAGCCGGTCAAAGCCTTTCTGGAGCTGTTCTATAGCGAGAGCCGTTGTGAGCAGTTTGCCGAACAGATGCGGGCTTTCCCGGAAATAAAACGTTGCAGCAGTATCAGCGGCGACACCGATATGCTGGTTTACATCGAAGCCAGCAGCATGGATAGACTCAGCGAGATCCGCACTGCCATAGAGCAGTTCCCCAAGATGCAGCGCGTCAAAACCCATATGGTGATGAAAGAGTGGGACTTTCACTAAGCCCAGCAGGATCGTAAGGCTCTTTTCCGAGGCTTTAAACGCAAAAAA
>NZ_AMRI01000041.1 GCF_000299915.1 Gallaecimonas xiamenensis 3-C-1 | reverse complement strand
TGGGCGGCGCCGGGGTGGCGGCGCCGCGCTTGTCGAGATCCCTGAGCATCTGGTTAAGCACGCTCATGGCAGTACCCTCGCCGCCCGGTAACAGCTTTCGGTGTCGCGGATGGCATGGCGCATCTGCCACCAGCCGGCCCGGGCCAGCCCTTTGCCGTAAGCCAGCAACAGGGCCTTGTGGCAGAGGATGTTGACCAGCCGGGGTATGCCCCTGCTGGCCCTGTGCAAGGCCCCCAGGGCCGGGCCGGTAAAGAGCGGCCGGCTGGCGCCGGCACAGTGCAGCCGGTGGCTGACATACTGGCCCAACTCCTGGCGGTTCATGGGCCGCAGCCGGTAATGGAAGCTGATGCGCTGGGCCAACTGGCGAAAGCGATGCTGGCCCAGGCGCTGGTCAAGCTCCGGCTGGCCCAGCAACACCACCTGCAGCAGCTTGCGCTGTTCGGTTTCCAGGTTGGTGAGCAGCCTAAGCGCTTCAAGGGTGTCATCGGGCAGGGCCTGGGCTTCGTCGATGATCACCACAGGCCAGCGGCCGTTGGCGGCCAGGCCAATTAGCTGGCGCTGCAACAGCTGCCCCAGTTGCTGCTGGTCGATATTGCCGGCTTGTTTAAGCCCCAGCTCCAGGGCCAAGGCCCAGCGCAGTTCGGCCGGGGTGAGGTCAGGGTTAGGCAGGTAGGCCACGGCAAATTCCGGCCCCAGGGTGGCCAGCAGCCGGCGGCACAGCAGGGTCTTGCCGGTGCCCACCTCGCCGGTGATCTTGATAAAGCCCTCCCCTTCGGCTAGAGCCAGGGACAACACCGCCGCCGCCTCGCTGTGGCTGGGCAGCGCACAGTAGAAGGCGGTACTGGGGGTCAGCCCGAAGGGCTTGTCACTGAGGCCGAAGTGCTGCTGGTACATCACTTGGCCTTGGGATACCACTTGTCCAGCAGGGCCTTGGAGCGTTCTATCTCCGATTGCCAGCCGGCGGTACCCACCACTGTGGGTTTGAGCATGATCACCAGTTCGGTCTTTTCCTTAAGGTCGCGGCGGCTGGTAAAGAGCTCGCCCAGCCAGGGAATGTCCCCCAGCAGCGGTGTCTTGGACACCTGCTGGCGGGTGTTGGTACGCATCAGGCCCCCGATCACCACCACGTCCCCGGAACTGGCCTTGACCACGGTGTCGGACTCGCGGATGGCGCTGCGGGCCAGGGGCAAGGTGGTGGGCTGGTCGGCCCCGGAGATGGTCAGGGTTTTCACCTGTTCTTCCACGTCGGTGACCGAGGGGTGCACATGGAGCAGCACCTGGCCGTCGGCACTGATCTGCGGCGTCACGTCCAGGGCGATACCGGAGAAGAAAGGGGTCAGCTCGATATCGGAGCTGACCGTGTTGTTGGTGGTGTTGTTGGTGAGCTGGGACGACACGTCGGTGACGAAGTATTCGTCGTTACCCACCTTGATCACCGCCTTCTGGTTGTTGGTGGCGGTGACCCTGGGGCTGGACAGCACCTGGGTGTCGCCCTGAGTGTCCAGCAGGTTGATGACGGCGCCAAAATCGGTGTTGCTGAAGGTCAGGGAGGTGACGCCCCCCAGGGCGGCGGTCAGGGCATTGGCCGGGGTGACCCCAGAGGTGGTGAGGTTGAACTGGCTGCTGGTGCGGCCGTCGAAGATGGCCTTTTGCCAGTTGATGCCCTGCTGGTAGTCGTCGTTAAGGGTGACCTCGACGATTTTGGCCTCCAGGATCACCTGGCGGCGCAGGTGGGCCTCGGTCTGGCTGAGAAAATCCCGCACCGCCCGCAGCTCGTCCGGGTCGGCCCGCACCGTGGCCAGGCCGGCCATGGGGTCCACCGCCACCATGCGGCCTTCGCCCTTGCCGATCATCGACCACAGCACCCCTTCGAGGTTGGCCCAAAAGTCGGTCTCGGAACGGGACTCGACCCGGGTGCCCGAGGTCATCTGGTTGTTGCCGTTGCCCAGGCCATCATTGGAGCCCAGGCCGTTGTTGTTCAAGCCGTTGTTGCCGTAATAGCCGTTGCTGTTGCGGTCGTTGTTGGACAGCCGCCCGGAGGTGATGGTGGTCATGGACAGGCCCTTGCGGGTCATCAGCAGGTAGTCCACCGGTATGGTCTGGGTGCGCAGCCCGGCCGGGTAAACCCGCACTAGGTTGCCCTGGCGGCGGATGTCATAGCCGTAGAGGTCTTCCAGTACCGAGAACACCTCGGCCAGGGTGACATTGTGCAGATCCAGGCTGACCTTGCCGCTGACACCGGGATGCAGGGCCAGGGAATAGGGGCTGCCCTTGACCAAGCCGGCCAGCAGATCCCGCACGTCACTGTCCTTGGCGGAGACGTCGATCCGCTGCTCTGGCAGCGGCTTGGGGGCGGCCAGGCCGGCCAGCAATTCCCGCTGCACCGCTTCGGGCGGCTGGGCCTGGGCCGGTTTAGGGGCGGCCTCCTTGGCCAACTGGCGCTTGAGCTCGGCCACTTCCCTGTTGGTGCTGCGCTGGGCCGGGCTTTGGCAGGCCGCCAGCAAGGCTGCCGCCAACACCATCCCGGTTTTCAGTTCAAACCGCATCAAATGCTTCCCCTCAATGCCCGGCCTTGGCCGGGCTCACTAAGCTGTCTGGATAAAGTTGCAGCGTTTGGCGCTGCTGCCCCTTGCGAAGCTGCACCTGATTGCCGCCGATGGTGCTGACCCGCCAGCCCGCCACCATCTCCCCCTGCCCCACCAGTTGGCCGTTGATGATGGCTTTGGCCGGTGACGCCTTCAGTACCGCCGTCAGCAACAGCGGCTGCTGGGCAGCCGCCGCCTGTTGGCGCGCCTGGGGCGGCCGGGTCGGATCCTTGAGCGTTTCGGCCAGGGCCGGGCTGCTAAGCGCCAAGGTAATGAGGACTGGTGCCCAGGGTGTAGACATGGATCAGGATCTCGGCGTCAGGGTAAGTGGTTTGTTCAAAATCGAGGCCTTGCCAGTAAAACTGCCAAGGCAGCTGTTCGGCCTGGGTCAAAAAGGCCAGCAGTGGCAGGTAACCGCCCTGGAGTTTGAGCTCCAAGCCGTGGCGGTACAGGCCGGCATTGGCCTCGTCCTGCAAGGGCTCTGGGGGCAGGCTGGTCAGGCTGATCAGCTTGAGCTGGCCTGTGCCCTTAAGCAGGGCTTCTAGCAGGGAGGCCATGGCCTGGGGCGGCACCAGGGCCTGGGTCTTGGCGTAAATGGCCTGCTGCTGGGCCACCTGCTGGGCCTGCAACTTGGCGATATCGCCCCGTAGCTGTTGGTTCGGGTCCTGGGCCAGCTTGGCTTCCAGTATGGCCAAGGCGCCCCGCTGCTCAGTGAGCTGGGCTTGTTGCAATTGCTGCCGCCGCCCCTGGGCGCTGTTGTCCGCCAACAGGGGTTCAAGCCAGGTCAGCCCCACCAGGGCCAACAGCAGCACCCAGCCTGCCACCAACACCAGTACTTTTTCACGGAGGGCCAGGGCATTGAGGCTATCAAGGAGCTTCATGGCTACCCCCGCTGTTGAGACTGAAGTGCAGGTCGCCTTGGTCGCTGCGTTGGATCTGTACCTGGCCGAAACTGCGCCCGGCAAGGGCAGGTTCCTTGGCAAAACCCTGTACCCAGACCGGCACCAGGCTGGCCTCCCGGGTGGAACCGGCCAGTGATAGCAGGTCACCCCGGATAGCCACCTTCGACAGCCAGAGGCCGTCCTGGCTGCGATGGGCCAGGGCGGTGAGGATGCCGGAAAAGCCCCCCTGGCCGCTGTGGTCCAACTGGTCGATGCGGTCCAGCAGGCTGGCGTTGCTTTGGATACGGGCCTTGAGAGCGTCACGGCTGGCCAGCAGCTGCGGGTCCGGCTGGCGGGCCTTGAGCCGGGCCTCGGCCTGCTCCAGTTGGCCAGCTACCTGCTGGCGCTGCTGCTGTAGCTGGCGGTCAGCCTGGTTAAGGCTCGCCTTTTGCCAATAGCCCCAGCCAAGGGCCAGGGCCAGCACCAGGCTGCCCAGCAGCCAGGACCCCAGCAGGGTCTGGGCCGACAACCGCTCTTTGGCGGGCTTGAGATCGTCGCTGAGCAGGTTAAGCCAGTGCTTCATCGGCTCCCCTCGCGGCAGCCAGGGCTGCCCAATCGGTGTCGTTTATGGCCAGGCGCTGGCCCAGGGTCTGTACCGGCAAGCCAAAGGTGTCGGCCAGCAGGGGGCCAAGGGCCTCGTCCAGCAGGTTGGACAGGGCCAGCACGATACAGTCGATGGGGGGTTGGCGCAGCTGGCTTTCCAGGTAGTCCAAGGCCCTTTGGATATCCAGGGCCAGGCGCTCGGCCAGCAGGTAAGGGTCCTGGTCTTCGTTGCCAAGGCGATAGCCCTGCAGCCAGCGGGAAAAATAGAGCATGCCCTGGTGGTAGATGGCCAGCTGCAGGTCGCCGTCACCGTTAAGGCGCAGCAGCAGCAGCGGCCGCCCCTCGGCCTGGGCCGGGAACAGGTGCCTGAGCACCATGTCTTCGTTGGAAACGGCCAGCACTTGGGCCGGCAAAGCCTGGCAGATGCCCTTGAGGAGATCCTTGGAGGTACACACCACATTGACCCGCTCGGCACCCATGGGTTGGGCCGGGGGATCGTAGTAGTCGAATTGCAGATCCTGGGGAGCGATGGGGACGGCATCCTTGAGGGCCCAGAACAGGGCCTCTTGTACCGGCTCGCTGCGGGGCTTATCTAGCGACAGGCCGTGCAACTCGCTGTGGGGCAGTATCACCTTGACCTGATCCCCTGGCCCTACCGGCAGGCCGGCCAGCAAGCCGGGCCAATCGCCGGCACTTTGGCAGGGCCAAGACTGGCTGGCTCCCTGGGTGTCCGCCAGGCAGATCCGTTGCTGGTACAGGGCCAGACCCCATTGTTTAGGGGCCGGTTTACGGAAAGTCCATCCCATCTCGATCCATTTCTCTAATAAAATCGGTGCCTTGTGTGACACACTTATTAGGCACTAGTGTCACGCAAACCAAGGGGAATGCCAACACGTGAACGTTAAAATTCCGTCACCAGTCCAGATTGCCAAGGATCCCCTGCTGGTGGAAAGGCAGATCACCCTGACCATAAAGCGGGATGACCTGATCCACCCCCTGGTGTCCGGCAACAAGTGGCGCAAGCTCAAATACCCCCTGCAGGCCGCCAAAGCCGAGGGCCCCCCCGGGGTACTGAGCCTGGGCGGCCCCTACTCCAACCACCTGCTGGCCCTGGCCGGTGCCTGCCAGGCTCTGGGCCTGGCCTGTGCCGCTTTGGTAAGGGGCCATGAGCAGCAGACCCCCACCTTGGAGCAATGCCAGGCCCTGGGCATGAGCCTGACCTTTATCGACCGGAACCAATACCGCCAGCGCCATGACCCCCAATGGCAGGCCCATTGGCAGGCCCGGTATCCGGGTTGGCTGCTGTTGCCGGAAGGAGGCTCGGCGCCGGATGCCCTGCCCGGAGTAGCAGAGTGGGTAGCGGAACTGCCCGGAGGCTGGACCCAGCTTTGGCTACCGGTGGGATCGGGGGGCACCCTGGCCGGCACCGTGCTGGGCGCCGGTGGCCAGGGCCAAGTGGTGGGGGTGCCTGTGGTGAAAGACCAGAGCCTGCCGGCGCGTATTCAGCAGCTATTGGTCAGCCAGGGCTGTTCCCATCAAAACTACCAGCTGCGCTGGGGTCACGAAGGGGGCGGCTTTGGCAAATTCACCCCGGCCATGGGGGAGCAAATCCGCCAGTTGGCCCAGCGCCTGGCCCTGCCCCTGGAGCCCCTTTACAGCGGCAAGCTGATGCTGGCCCTGTGGCAAGCCATAGCAACCGGCGAACTAGACGGCCAGCATCTGGTACTGCTGCACACCGGCGGCCTGCAAAGCCTGGACGGCTTTCGCGCCCAGGGCCGCTGGCCTTAGAGGGGGTCCTGGGCACCCCGGCCAAAGAGGGGCCCTTCGCCGCCACTGACCCCCAGCCGCTGCAGACAGCGCCGCTCTTCATTGCTGGTGATCCCCGCCGCCAGCACCTCTGCCTGGCAGTCAACTGCCTTTTGCACCAACCGCTGGATCCACAACTGCTGGTCGCTGTTGCGCTCCAGGTGGCGCACCAAGGAGCCGTGCAGCTTGATCACCCTGGGCTTAACCCCCTGCCAATCCGAACGCTGGGAGTGCTGGCCCAGTCGTTCAATCATCACCCCCAGCCCCAAGGTCCCCAGTTGGCGCAGGGCGTCCCCCAGGGGTTTACCGTATTGGCTCAGCTCAAACTCGGTTACCGTCAGCATAAGGTTGGGTAAGGCGTCCCGCACTTCCATCAAGGCCAGTTGCAGCCAGCGCAGGAAGCCGGGTTTAAGGAGGGCGTCGACACAGATGCGAAAGCTCAGCCGCTGGCCCCGGCTGCGGGCCTGGCCCAGTTTGGCCAGCAGCAACTCCAGACAGAGGCGGGTCAGGGCCTCTTCCTGGCCGACCCGGCAGGCCATGGGCATAAAGACGCTGTCGTCGATCAGCTGGCCCTTGGGATCCTTCAGTTGGGCCCTTACCCGCAGATGGTGCAGATCCCCTTCCAGCATATGGACCGGTTCGACCACCAGCCGCAGGTTGCGCTTGGCCAGCACCTGCTCCAGCAGAGTGCGCCAGCGCACGCTGCCGGTTTCGACCTGGGGAATGCCCTCGGCATTCGCCGCCATGGCGGCGTTGTCCCCTTGCAACTGGGCGGCGCGCAAAGCCATGGCCGCCTGTTCCAGCAAGGCCGACACCTCGTCACCGGCCTGGTAGAGGGTCCAGCCCAGGTGCAACCAGTCCTGCTGGGGAAAGCCCTTGGGCAGGCCAAGGCGCTCGATGTCTTTGAGGAGCTGCTGCACGAACAGCTGGCCGTCCCGACCCGACATCTGCGGCATCACCAGGCCGTATTCGTCCTCGTCCAGGCGCCCCAGCACCGCGTCTGGCCATTGGCTGGCCTTGTCCTGCAACAGAGCCACCAACTGCTGGCGGCCACTGCTCAGAGCGTCGGACCCCAGCCGCTCCAGGCCGCTCAGTTCCAGCAGCATCAGGCAACCGATACGGTTGCCCTCCAGCTCCTGCAACCAGGTGGCCAGGCGCTGTTCGAAGAAAAGCCGGTTGCCAAGGCCGGTTTCGTCGTCCAGCCAGGCGGCGCTGTGCATCAGGCCGTCCAATTGCGCCTGCTGGGCTTCCAATTGGGCGATCCGCTGCTGCTGACTGGCCAGCAACGCCGAGGTTTTGGGCAATACCTCGTTGCCAGGAGGGCTTGTCTGGCTAGCGGCTGCGTCTTCCAAGGCACTTACCCCTGCCTGCAGGCGGCGTTGGCGATGGTCAAGGCGCAGCACCAGCCACAGCATGGCTCCCACCCCCAGGGCCAGGGGCGACAGTATGGCCAGCATCATCGGCCAGGGTAAGGGATGGTGTTCGAAGATAAGGCTCAGACGGCGCTGGGCCGGCAATTGCAGCTCAACCCTTTGGTAGTTCCCCTGCCCCAGCTCGCCATGACTCGATTGCAGGCGCAGCTTGCCGTCCACATACAGAGCGGCGGCTTTCACGTCGGCGTCGGCGGTCAGGGCGTCCCACAGGGGCAAGGGCGGCGCCTCGGGGTAGAGGGTCACTACCCGGGCCAGTTGCCGAGCCTTGGCCAACATATGGTTATCGTGCTGTTGGTGGGCCAGCACATCCATCAGCCATCTTACCCCTGCCAGGGTCAGCAGCAGGGCCAATAACAGACAACCGAGAAAGGGAAGCCGCTTTTCCATAAGCCATTCTTTTTGAAAGTGCTCTACCCATTAAAACGGATGGGGCGGCAAAGGCCAAGGCAAGAGGGCAAAGAAAAACCCCGCCGAGGCGGGGTTTGTGCAGAGCCGGACTTAGAACGGCAGTTCACATAAAGTTATGCCAAAAGCCATTCAAGCTATTAAAAGTATTGCCTTTTATTGTAAAAAAAGCCAACTTTGTTAAGTTAAACTCAAATATTGTCAACGATTTGAGCAAGAACTATGGAGTGTTCGCCGCTAAGCGTAAAGATAGCATCTTGACACTTTCGGCGACAGCACCTAGTCAACAAAACGCCAACTGGATCTTGGAATATCGAGTGGGCCATAATTATCTCCTGTGATTATGGAGGAGTACCTTGAGAGATAGCCTCCCGAGGGTAAGGTATTGCTGTTTAGGGCCAGCTACCGCTATAGCCAGCGAGAGCTGACAGTGAGTAAAGAGTATGACAGGGACCAAAAAGGATAAAACTCTGTAATTGCCCTTTTAAGGTGCAAAAGACAAGTTTTCCTAAGCAAAGGATAGGATGAGAAGTATGATGATTCACTTATGAGTGGGTTAAACTATCCAAACATAAAGATCTAGGAAAACTTTCACATGTGAAAGTTTTGCGGCTCAACTCCAAAGGAGCAAAAATGGGCAGAACACTGGAAGATATTATTGCAGAGCAACCTCAAAATCTCGTTGATTCTGCTCAGGAAACTGCTTCAAAACAGCTAATCCATATCCATTTAATCGAGTTACTTGAACGTATCGGGGCTGATGCAGGCTGCCACATTGATAACTGCACAATCGATAGCCTACAGAGACTGAAGCAGCTTGTTGTATCAGCGGGAGGAAGACTTCGCCTTCATATTGATTTGCCGGATGGTTCAAATCACGGTTTTAAGCTGTAACTCGCTAACTTTCACATGTGAAAGTTAAGGTAACGTTGTTCTAAATCCGAAAAGTGTACAGATGTAACTATCACCTGACACTTGTCAGAGTTTCAGAGCTCTACGATTCCCCTTCGATACTGCCAATGATCGGATAAAAGCTAAGTAGAATGGTTCACTAGATATGAGAAAAAACACCACTCAAATGGAATAACTTTCACGATTTTAGCCACTCCGTCCAAGAAGAAAAGTGGCAACTCAGGCTTGTTTTCCTTTGGGATCATCTTAACCGTGTTCTTGGTGGTTCCTTGTATGGTGATCAAATTTCGCGCCAAATGCGTAACTCTGCGTAATCCTCATCACACTATGCCAACCACAGATTCTACTTATGGTTGGCACTTGGATCTAATAAACTCAAGCATCGGACGGAATACCTCGAATGAAGTAGCATCTAAGGTCGGTATAACCTCCCGTGCAAACCTTGTCTTATTGCCAGAGAAGGTTACGATCTCTCCTCCACCAGGAAGTTGCTTAGTCTCAAAGTACTGAGCTGTTTGGTCACTATAAAAAAGGTGTTCAATCCCCATAACTGCTTGATGCGCAAAATGCTCTTTTGACCCGGCTGTTTTCATGACCTGCGCTTCAACCTTAGCAATTCTTGGTACAGGAAGAACAAATGCATGCACTTTCTCAGCAACATTTTCAGTGCGCAACCCAAGATAGGGGTCATCACACTGCAATGTCCAGCTATCTTTTTGTTTAAGATAATTCCACTCGTTATACGCCTCATCAAAGTCAAATAGACCAAATAGTGGACGACCGCCCATCTCATTAATTATTCGATTATCCTGAAGCGCTCTGCGCAAGTAATCGCAGCAAAACGCATAGATAGGCACAAAAGGAAGTGGCTCATCAAAAAGCTTTCGCCAAGCCTCTTTTAAAATGTCGGGATCAGTACTTCCTTCAGTGAATAGTACTGGGACTCCCTCAATCCTAATATTTCGAAGGATACTCAGGATTTGCTCATCTTCCTTGTACTTAATCAGGCTCGACGATAGCTTGCTTATTGCATAATCTTTACTGGTAGATCTGCAAACCACATTCGAGTTGTGTATATCAAATAGGTTTACTCGCTTCTTCTCGTGCGGAATAAGTGTTACTGCACTGTGGCTGCTCATCAGCACATGGTTTGTTTTCGCCGCTGTATCTGTGATTTCAAAGACTTGTTTCAAGAAATCAAATTGCCACTCTGGATGCAGGAATGAGTCTGGCTCATCCAGCAAGGTGATGCAATTTCGATCTTTAAACAGCTCGGTAATAGAATAGATATACACCGACTGAAACTGACCGTCACTGAAGTGGGAGACAGAAGCATCAAAGCCATTTTCGAGCTGCAAAGGAATGGTAATTTCCGCAAGCATTCCCAGCGTCTTCAAGTTATCTAGCTGACGAAACAATTCCTGAGGGCTTAAGTCCGAGAATTCTTGCTGGATCTTATCGATACCAAAGTAAAGCACGTAGCGATCGTCAGACGCGAAATACCCTTCAGACCTCACCGGACTTCCAGATGCAGTATTGATGCAGCGGTGCAATCGATCAAGAAAGGTTTTGGTAATGCCTTCCGGCTTCCAGTAGCGGTCTGTTTCGTCGTTCAGCTCAATATCAAAACGAACATCGGCCGCATACTCTGGTCGTTCTAAAACCAAGCGCACTTCTGCCGCAACATTAGCAATACCTAACTTCTGGCAAATAAACTGGCGTGCTTTACAGGCATCTAGCTGCATTAACAATACGGCTAGCAGCAGCTCTTTGTACTCCGGCCCAATACCGATGAAAAAGCGGCTTTCATCAAAATCAGCCCGTTTTATACGCTGTCTAAAATTCACTTCATATTGAGCCACCAAGCCAGCAACGGTTTTATTGTGCCCAGAGTAATAGATCAGCACATTGTCTGGCACACGTGTTTTACCAATGGTTTTACGCTTGCGACTATTAATGACCAAACCACGATCTTTAGGGCGCTCACGAAGTTCAGCGTTATCAATCTCACCCCAACTCCATTCAATAGAGGCTTCTGTGCTGTCAATTTCATACACAAGTCGATAACTAAACCCAAGATCCACCTTAGTCCTGTCGTATTCGACAATATGGCGAAAGATCTCAATCAATGCTTCAAAAAGATTAGACTTACCTGTGCCATTTTTCCCGACAAACACATCAAGAAAGCTACCGCCATCGAAGCTTAATGAGAAATCTCGAAGGTTTTTGTATTGACTGATATAGAGTGATTTAAGGCGCATTCTACTTCCTTATACTTGCGCCATCACGGCATTGAGTAACGCTTTTTGTTTGTTGGTAGCAGCTTCGATTTGCTCATCGAGATTGTTGCACAACGCCATTAGCTGATCGATGCGAGCAACAATACGGTGTTGTTCCTCTAGAGCGGGAAGAGGAAAAAGTAAGGGATCTATGTCTTTATGATTAATCTGAGGCACACTTGTTCCGGTGTTCAATAAAGCTAAATCAATAGTTGACAACCATAGATATGCATATTCGGTAAGCAAACCGAAAATAGGCGTTATAGCCATAATATTTAAATCCACAAATACGGGATCAGTGATTATCCGCTTTTTGTTTGTTGCAATCGCCCCTCCTCGCTTTGGAAATATTACACTTCCAGTTGAAATTAACGATCGGAGCATTTTTTCATCGGGATCTATGTACCGAGAAGAAGTTTCAATAAAAAGCTCATTACCTTGGAGATTCATGTCTCCAACCTTCACATAGGCATAGCTCCCCGCATCCTTCTCCAGAGCAGCGTCAAATGTTGTTCCACTCGTAGTATTGAAAACATCCTCAACTCTAACCCACTCCCATCCCTGAGGCAGCATATACGGCACTTCCTCCGGATTAATCGGCTGCCAAGGCTTTTGCTTTTTGATTTTCTTTTCTTCAATCAAGCGCTGCTTTTCAACTTCGATTTCCTTCAGCAACTCACTGGCAGGCGGGTCATTGGGGTCTTGCGGTACAAGGCGGCCCATGACGGCGAGTTGCAGAATGGCTTTGCGTAGCTCAGCGACATTTTCTTTTACGGTGTACAGTTCGCCAAAGTGCTGCTGAATAAACGGCCAGCCAGAATTTTCTGGGGCATTCAGCAGTTGGCTGATGGCAGCAGCGTGAACTTGCAGTCGTTTTTCTTCCCGATCTTTGCGCAGCTTTTCCAGTTCATCGCAACGAACCATGAGTTGGTCGATACGTCTTACGATGCGGTGTTGTTCAGGCAGAGGAGGAAGAGGAATGGGGATTGAGGACCATTTCTGCTTGTTGATAATTGGCGTGGCAGAACCCCCAGCTTTATTAAGTACTGTACGCTGAAAATAATCAGCTTCCATTGTAAAATACGTGTATTTGACGGAAAGAGGCTTAAACGGTGTAAGCGTATTGATCTGCTGATTGCAGGTTACATCCATTTGATTAATGGCGTGTTTTCCAATACTTCCACCAATACAAACCATGAGCACCGAGTCTTTTTCAATCAATCGGCCTTTTGATAAACCATCAAGTGATAAACCTTGCCCTGAATAATCAATATTCCCGTTTTTAATACTGCCCGGCCCAATAAAAGGAATATGATCTCCATAGTTTTCCGGATTCTTGCTTGGCGGAGTTGTTCCTGTTTGTGAGACTCCCAGCTCATCTAATCTAACCCACGCCCACCCCTGCGGCAGCTGATAAGGAACTTCTTCGGGCTTAATAGGAGGCAATGGCTTTTGCTTTTTAATTTTCTTTTCAGAAATCAAACGCTGCTTTTCGGCCTCGATTTCCTTTAACAGTTCACTGGCAGGCGGGTCATTGGGGTCTTGCTCAACCAATTTTCCCTGCATCGCCAGGGTTAAAATCAGCTCACGCAGTTTGGCTATACCACCGGGGGCGGCAAAGGCGGTATCAAAGTGCTGCTCTAGCAGATCATGCACGGCTTGGATCATGCTTTTGCCCTCAAGCAGGCCATTAACTCTTCTTTTAGTGCTGCTTGCGCCGCTTTCAATTGCCGCACAATCTCTTGGTATTCGCTCATTAATTCCGCTGGATCTTGATGCGCCACTTCGACTTCATGTGGATTCTTACAATCCAGATTATAGTTTCGCTCTACTAGCTTTTCGGATGATACCTTCCACGCATACTCCGTCACTTTTCGGCCCTTGCGTGTGGCACCTCCCCACCAGGCTTTTTCTAAATCAAATTCACCAATGGTTAATGGTTTAGAACGCGAATAGGATTTGTAGCCTTCTGGGTAAGGATGTTCAAAAAACCACACGTCTTTGGTAGGACCGCCTTTTTCAAAAAACAGAATATTCGTGGCGATACTGGTATAGGGAGCAAAGACGCCTTTAGGTAGGCGCACAATTGTGTGCAGATTAAATTCTTCCAATAGTTCGCGTTTTAAGGTGGTCTTGACGCCCTCACCGAACAAGAAACCATCAGGTAAGACGACCGCAGCGCGACCTGTGTCGTGTTTAAGAAGGTGCATGATCAGCGCCATAAACAAATCGGCGGTTTCACGAGTTTGGTATTTTTTTAAGAAGTTCGACTCAATGCCATCTTCCTCCATGCCGCCAAACGGCGGATTGGTAATGATGATATCCACTCGTTCTTTAGGGGTATAACTCTGTAGCTGCCTTGCAAGCGTATTGTCATGGCGAATATTGGTAGGCACATCAATGCCGTGCAGCATGACGTTGGTTAAGGCCAACATGTGCGGCAGGGGCTTTTTCTCAACACCGTGGATCGTGTCTTGTAGCAACTGCCTGTCTTCGTTCTTTTTGATTTGATGATTCAAGTGCTCAATGGCACAAGTGAGGAAGCCCGCGGTACCGCAAGCTGGGTCAAGAATGCTTTCGCCCAACTTCGGATCAATCATATCCACAATAAACTGTGTCACTGCACGCGGGGTGTAATACTCGCCAGCGTTACCCGCAGACTGCAAATCAGCCAGAATTTTTTCATAAATATCGTTAAACAAATGGCGATCGCCAGATTTGTTGAAATCGACATCTTCTTCAATGGTGTTGATTACCTGGCGTAGCAAGGTGCCCGACTTCATGTAGTTATAGGCATCCTCAAAGACTGAACCCACTACTTTGCCGTGCGGCGAAACTCCTGCTGCGGTGGCTAACTTTTTTAACGCTGGGAACAGGTCGTTGTTAACGAAGTCGATTAACTCCTCACCCGTGACGCCCTCAGGATCTTTCGCCCAAGCAGACCAGCGGAAACGGCTTGGCAAGGGAGATTTATAACCCGGCACGGTGAGTTGCCATTCCTGTTCTTTGTCATCAAAGATTTTCAGGAAAATCAACCACACCATCTGGCTGATGCGTTGGGCATCACCATCGACGCCTACGTCTTTGCGCATGATGTCCTGAATGGATTTGATAAGGGTCGTAAGTGACATGGTATTGCTATCTCCAATATTCTTTATTCGGCGCTACGTTTTTCGTTTTCTCTATCTTCAAGAGCTATACAGCGCCTGTTCGAGTTCGTTTATGGCTTGCTGGTATTGACCCAAGCCACCAAAGGCACGAATGATTTCCAGCGGGGTGCCAAATTGGGTAAAAGGCGCGATGGTCAGAATCTGTGTTTCTTCAATCTGAGCCACGCCTTCATCGGCATATTTGTCCAGCAGCGCTTCTAACACTTTGCGGGCCTGATCGCCGTATTGCGTAAAGTAATTGCGTTTTTTCACCTGCTCTGCACGCTCTTTTCGCGTGAGCGGTGGCATATCCCAAGCAACGTGACAAACCAAGTCAAACGGGTCGAAGGCTTTGCCTGATTTTTCACCCACCTCATCAGCTAAAGCTTCAAAGAACACGCCATGTTCGGCGAGTTCTTCAATGATGGCTTGTTTCTTTTCCGCATTGCTCCACCGCCGAAGAAAATCATCTAGAGTGGCGAATTCTTTTGTCATCGCTTTACGGGTGTAATCTTTTAAGGATTCGGTAATGAGCTTACCGTTGGCATCGAAGTACTGCACGCGTTCTGCGGCAACTTTTACCGGTACATTCGCCACGACATAGCGCCGCACGCCGCCGTCTTCGTCTTTACCGGGCTCACCAATGCCACCCCAGTCGCGCTCGCTATCGGGTTTGGGGTATTCCAAGCCAGAATCTTCCGCTTCCCCGGCATCTTCATCTGGTGGAACATCTGGCGGAACGGGAGAATCGGAACCCGAGGGTTCGTAAACCTGTACTGGGTCACCATCAAAGTCAGGGTCAGCAAAAAGTTCGGTGGCCTTTTTGAAGTCGATAATGGTGAAGTAGTACTTACCGTAATCTTCATTGATGCGAGTGCCACGTCCGATTATCTGCTTGAACTCGGTCATTGACTGAATGCGTTGGTCGAGCACAATGAGCTTGCAGGTTTGGGCGTCTACTCCCGTGGTCATCAACTTAGAGGTAGTGGCTATCACCGGATATTTGCTCTCCGGGAAGATAAAGTTGTCCAGCTCGGCTTTGCCTTCTTCGTTATCACCTGTGATGCGCATAATGTACTTGCTATTTTGCGCAACCAAATCCGCGTTTTCATTTACCAATGCTTGGCGCATGCGCTCGGCATGATCGATGTTTTCGCAAAAAACAATGGCTTTATCAAAACGGTTGGTTTGCTTTAGAAACTCAGTAATTTTTTTTGCTACCAAGTGTGTGCGCTGCTCTAGCACGAGCGTTTTATCAAAGTCTTTCTGGTTGTATATCCGGTCTTCAATTTCATTACCGTGTTTGTCAGTCATGCCTTTATCAGGCCGCCAACCGGTTAAATCTCTATCCAGATCAATGCGCACGACTTTGTACGGCGCGAGAAAGCCATCATCAATGCCTTGGCGCAGGCTATAGGTATAGATGGGGTCACCAAAGTAATCGATGTTAGAAACCTCTTTGGTTTCTTTTGGCGTGGCTGTAAGGCCTATCTGTGTTGCTGAAGAAAAATATTCAAGAATGTCGCGCCAAGCAGAATCGGCCGCAGCACTGCCACGATGACACTCATCAATGACAATAAGATCAAAGAAGTCTGGACTGAATTGCTTGTAGATATTTTTCTCTTCTTCATTGCCGGTGACGGCCTGATAAAGAGAAAGGTAGATTTCGTAAGATTTATTGGCTTGGCGCTTTTGGATCTTGGTCATGGACGAGCCAAACGGCTTAAAGTCATTGGTCATAGTCTGATCGACCAATATATTTCGGTCAGCCAGAAATAAAATTCTCTTTTTGGCTTTTGAGCGCCATAATCTCCAGATGATTTGGAACGCGGTAAAGGTTTTTCCCGTACCGGTCGCCATCACCAGCAAAATGCGGTTCTGCCCATTGGCTATGGCTTCGATAGTTTTATTAATCGCCAATAGTTGATAATAGCGAGGCGTTTTGTTGCTACCGTCGCTGTAATAATCCTGAGTGACCAGCTCGTTTTGTTTCTGATTTAGGCCTCTGTGTTCTGCCCACCACTGCCATAGCGTTTCGGCCGATGGGAACTTGTGTAAAGCCAGCTCTCTCTCAATCACTCCATCTTTGGCTATTTTGTTATGGAACAGAAATCCATCGCCGTTAGAACTAAAGACGAATGGTACTTGGAGCATCTCAGCATAGCCCAAGCCTTGTTGCATACCATCACCCAAGCTGTGGTTGTTATCTTTGACCTCAATGATTGCGATAGGGATGTTGGGCTTGTAAAAAAGCACATAATCGGCGCGTTTGTGTTTGGCACGGGTATGTAGCTTGCCACGAACGATAATCCGTCCCTTGGTTAGCGGGAACTCTTCTCGTATTTGCGTAGCAATATCCCATCCGGATTGTTCAAGCGCAGGCGTAATGAATTTGGTGCAGATGTCTCGCTCCGTGAGTTGTTTTTTATTCATATTGCTTACCCATTTATTAGCGCCTTTGCTCGCCGAAGAGCTAGATCAGCTCAGTCTGTAACCCAGCCGCTTTCAAACGGGGAGTCAGGTTTCGCATTTTGCTAAATTCAGTGCCGAAACTGCTTCGCAGCCCCACCCCTTCACAAAACTCTTTGGCGGTGATGTTCTTCAGCTCATCAGCGTACTTGATCATTTGCAGATGAAGTTCAGCGGTATATTGATTACGAGGGGCATCCGCCAGTACTTGCTTAATTCGCTCGTAAATCTCGTTTTCGTTCATTTTTCAGCCTACGCGACACTAGCCACTATATAATTTAGCTAATTTATATAGAAAACATCAGGATCGCAATTCCTTTGTGCATCATTCATTTAGATCCGCCCTGACGGCGGTATCTCTTTATCAAACGGCCGAAGAATCTGCGCGGTTTCAGTGTTAGAGGGTAGAGCAGCTCCTTCTGGCGGGGCCTTATCAACGCCAGCCATCTGCATGCCCTTCTGCCGCACATGGAAGGCGATTTGCTGCCATCGGCGTAACCATTGAGCTTCTTTTCTCTTGTAGGCTTCTAGTTCCGCTTTGAGGCGATCCACCTCTACCTGAAGCTCTTCCGCCTCTTTCGTTGCCTGCGCTTTGGTTTTCACGAGGCCACCCGACAATGCTTGTTTGGCATTGTCATAAGCGGCTTTAATTTCAGATTTGGCTTGGAGTGACTGACGACTATAGCCAAAACGTTCTTCTAGAACAGCCCAGGTGAGTTTTGCTCCAAGCTCGCCAAATGCCCAGCGATCCAAATCAGCTACGATTGTATTGATGTCACTATCGGACATGCGCCTGAAGCGCTTAACCATGCTCTACCTCGTTTAAATATTGTTCGGGATCAAAGTGCTCCACCCCGTTATCAGCCAGTTGCACAGCCAGCGTTTTGAGTTTTTTATCGTTATGAGCTATCCAATCAGCGCTCTTTTTGGGCTTGTATGGTTGATTCTGCTCGATTTT
>NZ_AMRI01000040.1 GCF_000299915.1 Gallaecimonas xiamenensis 3-C-1 | reverse complement strand
CCAGGCCCCGCCGCTCCCACCAACCCCAGCAAAATGCCCCAGGCCAGCAGCGCCTTGCGGTGGCGCGGCGGTTCTACGTCCAGGTCGTTGACCAGCAGAAAATCCTTGTTGTAGCGCTGGCGGCTGACAAAAGCCGGCCGCGCTTCCAGCAGCAGGGTGTCCCCCGCTTCCAGCTTGATGGAGCCCAGGTTGCCCTTGACCCGCTCGGCGCCCCTGGCTACCGCCAGCACTATGGCGCCATAGCGGTTACGAAAACGGGCGTCCCTGATGGTTTGGCCTATGGCGCTGCAATGGGGCGACACCACCACCTCCACCAGCCGCCGCCCGTCCCGGTGCTGGGCCAGGTGCTCGGCGCACTGGTTGTCGGCGGAGGCGACAATACCGTTGATGCGCAAAAGGTCGGAAATGGCCTCGGTGTCACCGGCAAACACCAGCCGGTCGCCCCCTTGCAGGTGCTCTTCCGGGGCCACCGCCATCAGCAGATGGCCGTTGCGCTCTATCTCCACCAAAAACACCCGTTGCAGCTCCCTAAGCCCCGCTTCGCGGATGCTTTTGCCCACCAGTGGGCCGTCATGGGCCACCGCCACCTCCAGGGTGAACTCGCGCATGTTGTCAAAGGGGGTTTCGTCGCTGCGATTGGGCAGCAGCCTTGGGAACAGCAGCCACATAAAGGCAATGCCCACCAGTGCCACCGGCAGCCCCACCAGGGTAATGGAAAAGAGCCCAAAGCCGGCCAGGCCGGTCAGGCTTTGGTACTGGCCGTTGACGATAAGGTTGGTGCTGGTGCCAATCAGGGTCAGCATACCGCCCAGGATGGCGGTATAGCTCAGGGGGATCATCAGCTTGGAAGGGGCTATGCCAATCTTGCGGGACCAGGCATGAATAGCCGGAATAAAGGTGGCCACCACAGGGGTGTTGTTCAAAAAGGCCGACAGCAGCAGCACGGGGGTGAAGATCTTGCCAAGGGCGCCGCGCAGGGTGCGGGGTTTGCCCAGCACCTTTTGCACCAGCCAGTCCACCCCGCCGGTGGCGCTCAGGCCCCCGGCCACCACCAGCATGGCCGCCACGGTGATCAGGCCGGGGTTACTAAAACCGGCCAGGGCCTCGGCACCGGTCAACACCCCCGACACCGACAGCAGCACCAACACCGCCGCCATCACCAGGTGCGGCGCCAGGTGGGTGAACATCATCAACAGCAGGGCGACCAGTGTCAGCCCCAGTACCATGCAGCCCTGCCAATCCATCTAAACGTCTATCCGGCCAAAAATGCGTGAAACGGCATTGTCGCCCGTCCCAAATAGAACGTATAAGACTGTTTAAGAATTTTAATATTCCGTTGGGATATTAAAGCTACTGCACCCACAGGGCCGCCATGGTAAAGTGCCCCCCTTGGATGAATGCAGTACAAGATAATGTTTTTTAAACGCTTCCTACTTGAAGGCAACGCCCTCAAGGCCATACGTCAAGGATTGGACGAGGCAAAGGACAGTCAAGCCCTGGTTGCCGCCCTGGCGCCCCTTAAGGCTCTCCCCTTTTCCATCGACCCCGATCGCCCCCTCTATAAGTTTGCCCGTTTCATGTGGGCAGTGGTGGTGCTGGGCGCCATCGTCGAACTCTATTGCTACCTGATGCTGTGGAGCCAACACAGCCATCACCCCAGCTGGTGGAGCTGGCTGCTGGTACTGGCCGCCCCGGCCCTGGTGGCCGGGATCTACTTCTACCAGGCCAGGAGCGAAAAAATACGCCGCCTGGAAGAGGACCTTTGGAACACCAAACTGCTGCTGGACAACGACATAACCCCCCAACCCTGCAGCAAGGACGCCATCACTGCCCTCAAGGGGCGTTTCCCCTATTTTTACGGCAGCGACAACGACACTTTTATTTCCCTTGGCCAAGGCCACTACCAAGGCAGCCAGCACAGTTTCGACTACCAGGTGATCATCCACCGCTGGAAGAGCGACAAGCACTTTTACTACTGCTACGCCCTGGCCCTGCCCTTTGGCCTGGCCAAAAGCCTGACCCTGACCACCTTCACCCCCTCCGGTGGCAAGTGGCCCAGCTACGACAGGTGGCAACCTGCATCCCAGGCTTTTAACGCCAAGATTAAGGCCACCTGCAAGGAGGAGCTGGACGCCGCCCGCTTCTTAAAACCCATGGTGGTGGAGCGCTGGGTCAAACTCCTCGATGAGATAAAGGACCCCAACCTGCTGATAGAGGACAACGGCGACTTGCTGTTCCTCACGTCCGACAAGGGCCTGTTGGCCCCAGAGCGGCAAGGCAGCTTGAAAGACCCGGCGTCCCTGGCCAGCCACTATCCCTTGGAAAAGCTCGCCATCACCCTGGATTTGGTGCACTTTTTGATGGTGCACAACGACAACAATTTCGATACCCCCTTGCCTCAGGCAAGCCAGGGTTGAAAGGCCAGGGGCCCTGCCCCGGCAACTGGCACCAGGCCTTGCGGGCCTGGTTAACAGCAAAATGGGGCCGCCCAAGCCCGGCCCAACCAAGCGCAGGCCAGCCTGCGCGCCCACAAGTGACAATACGTTTTAAGGAAGGAAAATGAGTCCTATCGCTCTGGCCCTTATCATCGCCGCCGTGGTCATCCTGGCCGTGGTCCTCATCCATAACGGCATCATCGGCCGCCTTAACGCTACCCAGCGCGCCTGGAGCGACGTCATCGCCCAGGAAAGGCAAAAGAACAAGATCTTGCCGGCTCTGGAAGAGGTGGCCGGCCAGTACGCCAGCCACGAAAAAGGCCTGCTGGAAAAGGTAACCGCCCTGCGTAGCGCCCTGGCCGACCTGTCCAGCGACACCATCGACACCAAGGGTCTGGCCAAGGCCGAAGGCCAGATGAGCGATCTGCTCAGGGGCCTGAACCTGACCGTAGAAGCCTACCCCGAGCTCAAAGCCAACGAGACCTACGGCAAGCTGATGCGCGAGATCACCGAACAGCAGGAAAACATCGGCGCCGCCATCCGCATCTTCAACCGCAACGTTGAGCGCTTTAACAACGGCATCGAGATCTTCCCCAACAGCCTGGTGAACGGCCTCTTTACCCGCAAACACCGCCTGGACACCTTCGACGACAGCGAAGCGGCCGCCGGTATCGAATACAAGCCCAACTTTTAAGGGCCTGCCGCCCTTGGGGGCGGCTTTTCCTCCCTGCTTTGCTGCACCCGTTCGGCCAAGGAGGGCCGGCGCCTACACTGACTGGGCGATACACACCACTCAACCCAAGGACCAGGCCGGCCTGCTGTTCGGCCCTGTAAGACCATGAGTAATAATAAAAAAGTTGATGAACTCTTAAGCACCATGAGCCAGTCCCTGGACCAGGTGCAAACGGAAAAGGGCCTGTATGACCTGCTCAAGCCGGCCCTGGATTTTGACGGCCCCATCCGTTACGACAACCGCCTGCCCTGGACCCTGGCCCTGGGCGGTGCCCTGTTAGCCCTGGTGCTGTGGGGCCTGCCAGAGGGCCTATTTGACGGTTTTCTTTCCCTCGATCTGCAATGGCAACTGATAGAGCTGTTACGCCCGCTCTTGACCCTGCCTATTCCCGGCTGGCTGCCCTTTGTATTGCTGGCAGTGTTTGGCATCTGGCAGCTTTTCTCCCGCCGCTCAAAGCTCCAGGGGTTGGCCGACGCCATCTGGAAACGCAACCTGCTGCTGGACAACAACCTCAGGGAAGTCCAAGGCAACCCGGCGTCCCAGGCCGACGAACTGGAAAAGCGCTTTTGCGAATTCAACCGGGGTAACTACAAGCGCACCATGGACGAGCTCTACCAGGGCCATTACCAGGGTGAACAGCACAGCTTTGACTTCCAGGTGTTCGACTTCCACTACGTGGACAAACGCACCAGCACCTACACCGACAGCAATGGCAAAAGCCGTACCCGCACCACCTACCACCACTACCACCGCTACGGCCTGGTGATGGATTTTGGCTTTACCCGCAGCCTGAACATCCTCGGCTTTAGCACCAGCGGCCACCGGGGGCTGAAATGGGAGCCTTCCTCCCTGGATTTTCGTAAGGCGTTCAAGGTGTTGGCCGGTTCGGAAATGGAAGCGGCACGCTTTTTAAAGCCCGCCGTGGTGGAACGGCTGGAGCGGCTGGCCCAAGGCTTTAGCAGTCCCAACCTGGAATTCAATGCCGCCGGCGAGCTGTGCCTGACCATCGCCAATAAGGACTTGATCCAGGTGCCCCGCGCCGGCGGCCTCGACCAGCCCAAGGCCTTCTTGGAAAGCCTCAAGGAAGAAACCCGGCTGCCGCTGCTGGACACCTTGCTCGACGAGGTGCATTTCCTGATGACCCACTCCGATAGCAACTTTTAAAAAAAGCCGCCCAAGGGCGGCTTTTTTATTGCTGTTGGCGCCGGTCACCATGACCGTCGATAGTCAGCATGGGCCAGGTCCCTTACATTGGGGCATGCAACAAGCATGGCCATGCCCAGGGCAAGACGCACTGGCAAAAAGGTGCCACCGACTTGCCCATGGTGCCAAAGGGCTATTGGGTGACCAGTTCGCCCCTCATGTAAAAGTGCTTGGCATCCCTGGCGTCAGACTGGGTTTTCTCGTCGTAGTCGGTGACTTCAAAGGTATCGAAGTCGGCGCCTTCCAACTCGCGTATCTCGTAGTTCCCGGCGTAGTAGATAACCCCCGAGCCTTTGCAGTACTGCCTGTCCAGCAGCTCAAAGCTGTCGGGTTCGGCCTTGTCCAGCCGCACCATTTGCTCTGCGCTTCGAAAATAGACATGCTGTTTGTCGCGGGCAAAGCTGTCATCTGCGAGAAGTTCAAAAGTGGCGGGGTCGGCATCGGTCTGTAGCTGCGTGTCCAGCCAGTAGATGGCGTTCTTGTCCTTGGCAAGGGTCTCTGTCAAAGGCGTAAAGGAAGCAAAGTCCGCCTGGGGAATGGGGGTTTTGTGGTAAAAAACGGTGCCCTTGCCGTCGGTTTTTGAGAAACACCAACTGGAGTGTTCTTCAAAGCAGTCGAAGCTGGCCGGATTGGCCCCTTCTATCACTTTGCCGTCGGTGATGACCTGGTGGTCGGTAAACCAGTACAGGGTCGTCCCCACTATCCGCCCCTGCAATTGCTGGACGCTGACATCCGCCACCGGCTCACCGCTGTAGTAAAGGTGCGCGTTATCCAAGGCGTATAACTGCGCTTCGTAAGCGTGGCCGAAGTCTTCCCTTTTTACGGGCTTGAAGGTGGCCAGATCGGCGCCCTTGATAGGTTTGGCATTGTAATAGGCCTGATCCCTGACCAGGGCGTAACCGCTGTTGGGAATACCCATCAGCGCATTTTTCACCATGCCGGTGAAGCCAAAGAGGGTTAAGACACACGACACCACCACGGCGGCAACCAGCGCCATGGGAAAGCCGTTAAAGCCGAAGTACTGGCCCCCGAAGAGTCCCAGCAGCAAAAAGATGAGTACCGGGTAGGACAGGAAGGCAACCACCCCAAACACGGCACGCCTGCTGTTCTCCGAGCCCGGCGCGTCAAATGCCATGGGCGAGAACATCAACAGCAAAGGCCAATACAACAGGGCCAGGGTAATAACGACGTTAAGAAAGATCTTCATAGGCTCCATCCTGGAAAGCTGACGCCAAAGGCTCCATCAAAGGGCATTAATCTACCCTAAGTACCTAAGGATAAAAAGAAAAGCGGCGCCCCAAGTCCTGCCAGTCAGGCATGCTCGAGTATGTTGATAAGCTTGCCAAAGGGGTCGCGCACGTAAAAGCGCCGTACCCCCCAGGGCTCCAGTGCCGGGCCGTATTCGATAGGGAGCTGCGCCGCCCTCACCCGCTCCAGCACTGCGTCGTAATCGTCCACTTCAATGGAAAGGTCCGGCAGCGGCGTACCTGAACCCCCTTGCGACGCCAGGCTGACCTGGGTGCGCATCTGCTCTGCTGAGCCAAAGGTGATTATCCAGCCTTGGTCCATCAGCGGCTGCAAACCCAATATGTCTTCATAAAAAGGCTTCCCCTTGTCCGGCTCTGCTGCCGCCAGGTTGGCCACGATGCGTTTAACGGTCACGGTGTTCCTCCTTATATGCCGTGCTCTTGAGCAACTTAGTGCCTGCTGCCTGGTAAATCCACAGAGCAACCCGAACAGATAGGCCAGTAGCAAAGGACATGGTGTTGCGACAGGCCAAGACAATGGGCTTATCGGCTCTCTATGGGCGCCAGAAAGCACCACAGCTTTTGCATCTCAAGCCGTGCTTATAAAAGAACAGGGGAAAACCTAACAAGATAAAGACAACAAAAGCAGCCTGCTTACCCTTGGTATAAGGTTCCAGATCCTGGCAACCGCAGCTAGGGCACTTTTCAACATGAAGCTCGAACTCGCTATCGACAGCCTCTGAAAAGTCGTCGTTAAGCACCTCATGCGCTTTTTGCGCATGCATTCTCGGCACTGCGAGCCTGACTCCCCCCATGGCATTGGAATAAAGCCATTGCATATTGACGGTATGCTCATCAGCCACAAAGGCCGGGATCCCCTCGCTTTCAAGCAGCCCCCTGGCAATGTGCGCCTCATGGGGGAACGAAAATCTGGCCACAACAACCAGGTCGCTCATGGTGCCTTCCTTGGGGCTAATAACCTGTAAACCGGTGCCCCTAGCATTCCAAGGGCACCATAGTTCCCAACGCGACAATGGCTACGGCTTAGTCTTCCTCAACTAGCTTGCTAAGAAAGTCGCTAAAACTGGCTGCGATGATCTCAGGCTCTTCTTCTTCATCATGGCGCCACAAACGAACCTCTTGCCCAAGGCTTAAATCGAAAATCAATTGGTCCCCAGAGCCATCACCGGCAATCGCGATTACTGTCCGCCCAATGGACTCTGTCGGCCATTGGGAGGCAGCGATAACACTGTAGTAATCTTCTTCATCAGCTTCCAAGGACAAGAAGTAGAAGGCTTCGACATCGAATTCCATGTCATCATCCACATACAGATTAAGTGACGGCGCCCCGCCGTTAACCGTCTGGATAAAAGAAACGTAGTCCTCGGGGAGTTTCACACCATATTTCTTTTCAAAACTGAGAATATCACTGTCACTGGGAACCGGTTTTTCAACCACTTTATTTTGGTAGTAAATATTCAACTCAGAAACATCTCTCACGGCATCATCCTGTTTACGGTAAGTTAGAGTATTGATTGCAGCAGAGCATTTTAAGAAAATACCTCTGCGGTAACGCTTTAGTAGTAAAACAATCTAGGTAAATAGTTGGGAGAAGGCCCAGCGGGCAATTAAGTGCCAAGGGCCGGGCACAGTTAGACGATAAAAAACCTTTATCCGCCCTCACATTCAGCGCCGCCGACCGGCAGCAGCAGAGGGTGAGGTAAGTTAACGGGCGTAGCTTTCAGCAGAAGATTGTCGGCCAGGCCCTTCAAGTTATGCGGCTACAGTGGCACGCGGAAAAAACTCATTAAATAACAACATCTTAATCTGAAAATGCTAATCCGTTGCTGACGCTACCGCCCTTGAGTGTGGTTCCCAATATCCCTTTCTCGCCCTGCGTCGTTTGTGCATCCAGCGTAACCAAGCTGGGGGCAGATCACCTTCTTAAGCCAAAGCACTGGGTCCCTTGGTAAGAGGCTTATCAGCGTTAAATTAACAAGGCAGGTTTTTAGCCTGGCCTGGCCCGAGGGCAACTTAAACAGAAAAGGTCCGTAAGTAAACAGCCAGTGCCCTGCTTTTTGTATCCGGCAAGCCCAAAAGGGTATTTCAAGCACCCATTAATTAGATGAAGGCATACTCGATAATCAACGCCATTTTTTGCCTAGCAATTAAAAAAAACACCTCAGATGAATTTTGCACAAGGCTTTATACAGCCTTACAGCAAAAACAAGCTGGCAACAGCCACAGACCAAGGAAACGCCAAGCCCCTTAGCTCGCCGGTACCACCTGGGATTGGCTGACGGAATGCAGGGCTAGCACCATGGGTTGAAACACCAAGCCAGCCACCTGGCCAACCTCTCCTTGGCAGACGAAGCCGTACTTCTGATAGGCCGGAACCGACGACAATGAGGCACGCACTGTCACCTCATCGCCTCTGGCATGGGGCAATACCGCCGCCAACAATTGCCGGCCAAGGCCCTTTTGCTGCCATTGGGGGGCAATAAAGAGCATGGCAAGATGCCGGCCTTCTTTGAGCTCGATCAGCCCTGCCACCTGGCCTTGGTGCTCGGCCACCAGTATCAGGTTGTCCTGCTGCATGCGGCTGCGAAAGGCGCCGGGCGCCGCTATCGTTTTAAAAGTCTCCAGGCCTTCCGCTGCCAGGGTTGCCGCCACCGAGCCCAGGAAAGCCGCCATGCAGACCGCACTGGCCGCCTCCAGATCCCTTTCTTCCAGCTGTCTTATCGTCACTGCCTGCCCTGCCCTTTTCGTTTTTGCGGCCCTGGGGCCCTTAGCCAGGAAAGCCCGGTAACTTAACCGCCGCCACCCCCGCTTCGTACCAGGGGGCCTGCTCTTTGCAAAACAGCTGGGCGTCCACCGCCTTGGCTGGCGCCTGATCCAGGCTGCCGGCAGGCACTATCAGGAATTTGCCGCTTTGGGAGACGCACGGCAGGGCCGAGCCACAATGGCTGCAAAAAGCCTTGGAAAAGGCCCGCTCAGGGTGGTCGTAGCGGCTGACGGTCTGCTCGCCTTTGGTCCAGCGGATATTGCCTGGGCCGGTAAAGAGATTGGCGGCGTGGGCCGAGCCGGTCAACTTGCGGCATTGCTGGCAATGGCAGAAGTAAAAGCGCTTGAAGTCGTCTTCAAGGCTAAAGGTGACACTGCCGCAGCAGCAACCGCCAGTGATGTCCTTACTCATATCGCCTCCGCTTTAAGGTTGGTTTCAGCAGGCTCTTGCCGTTCAGGCGCCCTGGTAACGCAGGGTGTCCCAAACCCGGCGAACCGAAGCCTGGTGGGTGTCATCGTCCTGGTAGATGGCCAGGTGTATGTCGCCTCCTTCGGCAAACCCAAAGAGGTAGGTGCCGCACTGGCTCTTGCCGTCCACCTCTTCTTGCAAACGGTAAGCCGCCTGGCAGTGCCTGTCAGCCACCCTTTGCTCCAGATCTGTCTTCATCGGCGATGTCTGGGCCAGTAAGGCGGCCATACGCCCTTCGCAATCTGCCGTGGAGGCACCGTACAGCGAGATCCAAAAGGTCAGCCCGGGGCGCCAAAGCACCAGGCTGTTGCCGTCCAACCGTCTTAGTAGCAGCTCGCTGCTGTCGAAGGTCCAGCGCCCGGCAATATCGACCCACCCAGGCCCCACCGGCGGCTGCAAAATCACTTGGGGGCGCTCCGTATGGCCGCTGACGACCTGCAGCCTGCCGTCCGGCTGCCTTTCAATCTCGGTACCGGGGGGATAGGTCAGAAAAGGAATGATGGCCGGGTCGTAGTTAGCGACCGTGTTCAGGCTCAGCACTGAGGTGTTGTCGGGGTTGTCCAGGTAAGCCTGGGTTTCACCGCCACCGTAAAAGACCCAACCGCTGTCGTCGTCGTTTTCCGGCTCTTGGCGCACCATGTAGTCAACGGCCTGGCCGTCAACCGTTACCTTGTCGGTCACAAAGCCGTAGCCAAGCTCGGGTATCAGGCGGCTAAGCTGCTCTGGGGCCAGTCTGTATGGCTTGTTCAATGGTTGTCCTTAACGCTCTTTGGGGTAGAGGCTCAGAGCCCCGCTTTGGCCCGCCCTATGACAGCCGTGACGGCGGCCTTGGCTGCGGGCTGTTTTGCCAGCAACGGGTGCGCAGCATGACCGCCACGCGGCCGGCAATCTCTTCGGCGCTATAGCTTGCCAGCTGCGCCAAATAACCTATGCCTTTCTTCAAACCTTGTGATGACGGTGGGCCCACGCCCTTGCACCATCAAAGCTCTGGCAATAAGGGCTGCTGTCAAACCTCATCAGCATGATGCTGGCTCACCACCTTGATGCCGTGTTTGGCAAGCAAGGCACAAACCACGCCCTGCCCTGCTACCTTGGTGCCATCAAACTGGCCGCTGTAGATAAGGCCGCTACCGCACGAAGGGCTGGCTTCGGCCATCACAGCCTTGCCAATGCCCTGCTGTTGGCACAGTGCAAGGGCAAGTTCAGCCCCCTTGATAAAGGCGGCCGACATATCGGTGCCGTCTTTACCAATAACCTTGGCAGCGCCGCAAAGCACGTCGGCGCCGCTGCCCCCTTGTATTTCTGCCGCCGCCCGGGGCGTTGGCAGGCCTGCTGCCACTTCCGGGCAAAAAGGCACTATCTCGTTGGCCGCAATAAAGCGCTCAAAGTCTTCAGAGCCAACGGCCAGGCTATTGCCGTCGTAACGGACCTTGCAGCCCAGCAGGCAGGCGCTTACCAGGACTTTTGCCATTCATGCCTCCTGGCCATAAGCGCTGCTGGGGCAGGGCAACAGCCTGTCAAAATAAAACGCAGTATGGCTTTCATGGGACAGCCCCAAAAGGTAGCGGCCAAACTCCTGCTGGGGGTCTTCGGCTGCTTCCAGCCACAGCCGCTCGGCATTGAATAGCTCGCCCAGGGCGTCGCATTGCTGCACGCCGCTCAGCCGCACTTCATGGGGCTGGCCCTCGGCGATAAAGGTAAAATGCACCGCAAAGCTGTCGCCGCAGCGCTCAACCTGTAGCGCCGTAACGCAAATGTCCTGGTAGACCTTCCCTAGTTCCATATCCACTTCGCTTTGGTATTTAGCAGCCTCATGTTGCCCTGCAGGCACCTGTCTCTTGCTTGGTCCAAGCGCGGCAGGGGCAAAGAGGCCGTTTACAGGGTTTAGAGGGTTTTGCGGTTGCAGTAGCTCGCTTTTTCAAACTCGCTGACATTCATGGCGATATTGGGCACGTCGGGGAACAGCGCAACCAGGGCCGACACCACAGACCGGGACAAGGCGGCGCGCTGCGCCGTTGTCCGCCCTTCCATGATGCTTGAGAAAACATGGATAAAAGGCTCTTGCTTACCGGCCACCAGGTAGTTGTCATAAGGGTTGACCCGGACCTTGATGTCACCGATATCAAAGAGCCCAGAGGCTACGGCCGCCCCGTGGACCTGCGCCAAAATGGTGTGTTGCGGGTGGGTATCGAGGATCTCGGCAGAACAGTCGACGATGAAATGAGGCATGGCTACTCCTTAATGCGCAGAACCGTTTAGGCATCAACGGCATAGTCGCATCGAATAGCGCCGGCGCGCCAGCCTCTTGATGACGTAGCCAAGCATCGATGCGCGCCAAAGCCGGGCTGCTTTAGCCTCAGGCCAGGCTGCGAACCTCCTCCAGCACCTTGGCGTAGGCATCGGCCTGGGTAGGGTCTGCCAGCATCAGCCGCAGGCAGGTCGCCGTGGCGGCCAGTTGCAGCGTATGCAAAGCGCCCCGGTAATTGGCGGCGCTGATGTCGTTCAGTGTGGTTTGCATGGCCTCGGCGGCGCTCCGTACAGCAAAAGACACGTCCCCGGCACTGTCAACGACAGCCCGCAGGCTTTGCTGTATGGCGTCCATGATTTGCGTGTTAACCCCGCCCAGGCTTGCCGCTTGAACCCGGTCCGCACTGGTGCCCAGCATCTCCTTGACACCCTCGGCGCTGGTGGCCGTGTCCAGGGAGTAGATCTGTATCACCCCCTGGGTGGTGGCCGCCTGAGACACCACCGCCTGCTGGTTTTGGGCATTTACGGCGTTTTCAAAGGAAAGGCCTATGGCATGGGCCATGGCCTGGTAGATATTGGCCACCGCCACAGCCGGTGCGTCGGCAATCACCTTGACGTTGCTTTGGCTGACGGTGTCGGTGATTTGGGTGTTTACCGAAGTATTGGCAGACATGGTGCGCTCCTTGCGAGAGAAAAGGGTCCGGGGGTAAGTGTATACCCGCAGTGGTAAAGCGGGGCTGGCAGGAGCAACGAAGGCGTAGGTCTAAGGGGCCAGCCTGCGTTAGGCCGTGCCCCTATTGGGTTGAATAAAGCGTTTTTGGCAGTAGAACCAGGCCTTGGCCTGCAAGCGCCTGAAGTAAAAAGGACTGCTGTTAGCCCTGGGCCCCTGGCAAGTGCTTTTTCAATAACTGCCAGCGCCCGGCGTCGCTGACCAGGGTAAATTCACAGATGTCCTTCAGGTTCAACGGTAACAACCTTGCCAGCCAGGAAAGCACCGAAAAGCTGTCTTCCAGGCTGGTCAGCCTGGCCTGGCTATAGTCCAAAGACTCGCCCAACGGGCTGAGCAGCTCAGAGAAGTGGTCGGGGTCTGCGGCAATGGCAGCCTGGATAGTCCCTTTCACCTCGGACAGGTCCAACGCTTGCGCGGCATGCTGGTGATAAACGGACCAACGGGTCACGGCCGGCGCCGGGCCTGCATTCTCCGCCTCGGCCACAGTCGCCACGGCCAGGATCCGGCCGCTCACCTTCATGACACGGCCCCCCGCTATGGAGTAAGGCTCCACCATCACCCCCAGGTCCACATCGCCAAAACGCTGGGCAACAAAGAGGATGTTCTGGTCACGGTCGTCCGAGAACAGGATGTCCCGCCAGGGCTCTTTGGGCAAGGTCAGCTCTACCCTGTGGTTTTCATGGTAGCGAAGCTGCTCCAGGTCCTGAACCAACCAAGGGGCGAACTCAATTTCGGGGGCAGTGGCCAGGGTGCCTTGCAGCGGGATCACCGCAGATTGCGCCGGTTCCGGTGCAAAGTCCTTTCGCTGCCTCAGTTCCATTGGCGTGTCGGCCAATATCGGCGCGCCCTCCTCGGCCCACGGCAGAAACTGCACCACAAAGTCCGGCCCTTGCTGGTAGTCCGCTTCGGTTTCCCATTGCATGGGCGTGATCTGCACCCGGTACTCGCCAAGGGGTAAATCAAACCAACGGCCGGCATCGTCGGCCTCTTCCATCTTTTCCTGTCCAGGCAGAGCGTCGGAATTGTCCAGATACACACGGCCATGGCGGCAGTGGTAATAAAAGGCCGCCCCGGCACAGGCTGCCGCGCTTTCGCGCGCCGTCAGCTCGCCCCTGGTCAGCCGAAAGTCCGCTGTCATATCGCCGCTGCAGCAAAACCCGAAGATCTTGCCGGCCCGGCTAGCGGGGCCATAGCGAAAATCCTGCATGTACCAGGCGATTGGGTCCTGGCTGTGGTTTTCAAGATCGTCAGGGTGGAAAAACAGAAAGGCCGCGACATCGGTGTAAAAACGAATGGATTTATCCAACTCAGAGTCCCTTTTAAGTCAGTGACAGCGCAATAACCGGCCAAGGCCGGCCAACGGCCCCAGGGTAACAGCCCGGCGTCCGGCCAGGCAAAAGGCTTCTATCCCTGAGGTTCGGCCTTGGCCCCCTTGTCCCGGTAGCCGGTCAGAAAGGCGGCAATGGCACCCAATGCCATGGAACTCAGGCTTAGCAGCACGTCAGGCACGGTTACCAGCGATCTGTCCAAGCAAAGCGCCACCAAAACATAAACAGGGGTCGACAGCGCCGTTAACGCCAAGGGCAGTAGCGCATACCTGAAGTTCCAACGGTTCTGATCCGGTGGCATGGCTTTTCTGACCTCATCAAGCATCTCTTTCTTCTCTCGAAAGCTTAAGGAGGTGTCACCTAGTATCTTTTCGTGCAGCTTCAATAGATTGTCGTTCATGGCTTTCCTTATCATGCCTTGATGAATTCACTCAAAAGCGCCTGGCGATCAATGTCTTTCATCCCTATCAGGCCTATTGCAATTCATCACCTATCCAGAAGGGCTAAATCGCCACTACGTGGGAAATAGATAAACTGATGGAAGCTTTGGGGTTATTGCTCGCTAAGCAATGGCTGGCCATTCCAATGAATGCCCCTTGCTTTATCGATAAGACCAACAAAGTTAGAGTATCGCCTTGGCTAAATCTTACGGTGCTAATCCCATGTCTGCGTGTCTTTGCAGACCAAATGCACAATTGACGCCGGACTCGATACCCAGAACCCTTGGAACCCTTCTCCAAGCGGCTCAATTTCGTCACAACGCACAACGCCTGCTGCTTCAAGGTCCCGTGAAGCAGCCTCAATGTTATCGGTTACTACCTCAAGCCATACTTCGGCTTGGCTGATGGTCAAAACCCGATCTATCCATAGGTTGTTAGCACCGAACTCAAAACCTACAGATGGCGCGTGCTTTGTTATTTCTTTAAGACCAAGTACGTCGCGATAGAACTGAACAGTGGCCTCATAAAGGTGAGGCGGCACCTTCATTGCGATGTTGCGACCGGCAGCGAATGTTGCTTTGCTCGACATGTGACCTCCTAGTAACACCTACGCTTTTGTATAGACGCGTACAATGCATACGTCCCAGCCTAGGCTATTGGGCGAAATCAAAACATGTTAGTGGATCGACTCAGCAATATACTCTTCAACTTTCTTATCCTGCAGCTGCTTCAGCCAGTTAGCACGATTGTCCATGACTTCGTTGAAGTTGACCTGATCAGAAAATGGAATCCGATGGGAGTAAAATACAGACTTAACTGATGTATCATTATCCCGATAGAATCTATTGACTACATATTCGTAATGAGATTTGTCAGGAGCCAAAAGAAGCATGCAGAAATAAACTTCTTCTTTTGCAGTTGAATTTTTCGACTGAAGTACGTCGGGCTTCATGGCAAACATTGGCTTTACACTATTAACGTAGCCAGGAAGCACTTCTTTCAGTGCAGATTTTCCTTGGTACTTACGTACAGTAATCATTGTCGACCAAGACGCCAATGACTGTTCTTCACTTAAAAACTCAACAGTAAGTATGTCGCTATCTTTTTTATTCCAAACTTCGCAATAGTCTTTCCCACCGAATTTAATGCAGTTACTCGCATAAAGAGATTGCGAAAAAAACATGATGGAAAGGGTTAGTAGTCTTTTCATACTCGTACCTCTAACATCTTGCCAAGGGGCTCACAGCGAAGCTGTACGTGTCCCAACGAAGCCAGCTTTGGCTGGTGTAGTGACGGGTTAGGCGAATCTTACCAAGGCATAAATTACAGCAACTACCATTAGTCCAGCGAATATAATACGTATGATCCTAGCTTGTTTAGGTTCGGAAAAAATTGGCCGTAACAGGCCACCAAGCATTAACCAAAGTGCATCTACGACCGTAGCAACAGCTAAACAGGTTATTCCAGTGACAATGTTACCAACATAGGTATCGGGGAAAGGTAAAGAAAATTGGGAAAATATAGCTAGAAAAGCTGCATACGCTTTGGGGTTCAACAGATTCAGAATGAAACCATCTTTGAAACCAGGAACACTTTTAGCGCCTTGCTCAGTAATTGACGGTGCAGATGCAATTTTATATGCGATGTATAAAATGTATGCACCTCCTGCAAACTGGCAGACAGCACGAAAGTTTGGAAATTGGGAAAACAGTGCTGTCAAACCAATGGTGGCTCCGACAATAGCAACACTAAGTCCAAGTAATATTCCCAATAAAAATGGCGTACCCTTCTTTATGCCGAATGCAGCGCCTGTTGCAGCTAATGCCAGAGGGGCAGGACCTGGAGAACCAAGCAAAAGTGCAGTGGTTGTAATTAGAACGACAAATGATTCCAGCAACTTACAATTTCCTAAGCTTGTCAGCCAATTTAAAACATCACCCAACGCTAACCGCCACGGCGCCAATTAAGTGCAGTGTTTGGGGTGTTCGGTGACCTGACCGCAAGAAGCACATTACAGGGCCCGGTAGAGCGCATCGCTGTACAGCTAACCAAGGATGTCAGCACCTTTATGACCCTCTGCTACGCCCTGGACCAAAAAAACCTTACCTTCAGTGTGACTCGTGCGCAATGAACGGATCGCTGCATAAGCAGCTGACTCATACCAGTTTTTAGCTAGTTCCATTGACGGAAATTCAATAACGACTAAATCTTCAGCCCAAGGCCCTTCCAGTGGAATGCAAGCCCCACCATGAACAATATATTTGCCAGAAAAAGGAGCGAGAGTTGCGTCAATGCGCTGCAGGTACTCCTTTATTTCAGGGTCGAATCTGGTTTCACTTATTACAGCAACGGCATATGCAGTCATCACCATCTCCTTTTTTAAGTCTTTAAGTTAACTCTAACATCCAGCCCAGTTAAAAACACGTAGACTACCATAGCAAGCGGAGCACTGACGGCCTATATAGTTTTACGAACGCAATGCGCGAATAGCTAGCCTGATATTTTTTTAAAACTCACAACACCTTGCCGCTGCACCTGGACTTCAGCCAATGGTATAGCTTGTATAGCCACTCCTTCGAGTAGCTAACGTCTGCATTCAGGTTAGCCTCAGAGAAAAGCTGTATAAATTCATGGATCTCGGTTTCTGATCTCCCCAACATTGTAGAAGACTCATTAAAGGCGGCTAACAGGCCATGGGATTCTGCTGACTCAAATGCCTTTTCCCAGATTTCCTCGTCATTTTTGAATTCGGTCCATATGCCTTGGTAGTACCAACACTCAAGCAAGTAAGCCAGTATTGGAAATTCATCTCTCAGTTCTGATTCTCTACTCATGATCCATAGCGCTCCGCTTAGGGAAACAAACACCCGGGCTAAGACCGGAACGGAGTGACACAGTCCACATCTTTGTGCTCCAGCGAGGTGGTGAGCGATCTAGCACGATTATTAGTGTTTTCACTACAGTTCTTCGCCGTAAGTATACTTGGCCACTTTTTATGTGCTTGACGCTAAAAAGTGACTTAAATATTCTTTTGCTGACCCAATAGTGGGCATCATTACCTTTTCATTTTCCTGTGACCAGACGGGCAATGTCCATTGACGGTCTTTTTTGGGAACGAATGAGTAAGGCAAAAAGCAACCGTTAGATTGCTGATAAATCACTTGTAACTTGGTGATATCTGGATAGTACTGCTCAAAAACGAGCTGGGCAGAAGCATCTTCTTCTACCGCTATCCAAATTGCCCCATATTTTTCTTCCATACTCATTTACGCGTAACGCTCCGTTAACAGATCTATGCTGTTTATGCATCCGGGTCGGCGCTGTTCGTTGGTGTATTCGTTCACCGGCTTGTTAGTTGCTCTAACTAACTTCATCCTTTATCAAATTTCCATTTACTATCAAGCGATACATGCCAAAGAAAAACTCGAACATTGGAAAGAATACAAAGGCAGTAAATAAAATGACGGTCCCGTGACTTACACCAAAAATCTGTGAGATATAACTAATGGCCAAAACCGTTACGCAAAGATAAATGATGATGGCAATTGACCATTTCTTGAAGTTAATGTTCTGCATCGTATTATTCCTTTGCTGAAGAAGTGCTACCAACGCCGTAATCACGCGCTTGTCGCATACGTTTCCTTATTATGCTGAAAAATCACTTACTAGTCGTCCATACATTGCCGAATCAGAGACGACTCCATTTACCTCCCAACGCTGCCTTAGCAGACCCTCTAGGGAAAATCCAAGTTTCTCTAGCGTTCTCCCTGAAGACCGGTTATTTGGGTCAATCTCTGCTTCAATCCTCCGCAGTCCCAATGAATCGAACCCATACTTAATCAAGGCCTCTCCTGCCTCGATAATATAACCTTTTCTCCAACAAGAGCGCCCTAATCCAAAACCTATCTCGGCACGCTTGGATTCTTTGTCGTAGCTAAACAACATACATTTTCCAGCAAGCTCGCCTGTAGACTTCAGATAGACGCCAAGTATGATTGACTCCTGACGACGCATCGAGTCGTTACTTTCATTAATAAAGTCAATCGCGTCCTGAACTGTTGTCCAAGGCGCGGTATTCCAATACCGCATAACCTCAGGGTCAGAAAAGATATCCAGTAGGCAATCCGAGTCATCAATAGTCAAAGGCTTTAGTGCTAATCGTTCGGTTTCAATAACTGGAAAAAACAACTCTTTTGGCATTAAATTCTCCATTTCTACGTATAATGCCCGCAGCACGCACGGCCTTACAGTGTTGGCGCAGCCGCAACGGAAAGACCGCTGCGGTGTCTGCGTTTGTTAAGTATTTTTCCAGTAACTCTTGCCGCGATGAATTTCATATCCCACGCCACGATATTGGAAAGTGACCGAATTTACGCCGATTTCAGGTATCGGTATTCCCGCGACGCGGGAGATTGGAATCAAATCAGCTACCGGAGCCGCACCATATATGCCGAACCACCCGCCCTCACCGTTGTACCCAAACCAAGAGGGCGTTTGGCAATGAGGGCACCGATAATAATTCCACTGCCAGAAATCCCATTGCGGCACATTTGATGCCCACTCAGTAACTCTGAGCACAGCCTCAAACTCAACCTCTTTATCACAACATGGTGTTTTCAGGGTGTGCGTCTTCATTAGCTACCGCCATTGTGCTTAACGCTTTGCGAAAGGGAAATTACGAGCTCCGAGAGTATTTGTCCCAGCCGCGCTGAGTGCGGAAAACTTACGCAACTTGGTAGTGAACATCATTTATTTGGCCATAAAGGTGGTTTTATAAAGCGTGATTCACAATTAGCGCCACTGTTTTTGAAGTGCTCAATCAACGAGCTGATCGTCCTTTTTCCCGATGAAATATCTGATATTTCAGGGGCATTCAGCTTTATAGTGAAGTCCACAGTTGCAGGACCATATTGAACCAAATAAGTGACATACATTTGACTGTCCCGTTCAAACAAGACGTAGTTCCATGATTCTTCATTTATAACTCTGTCCATGAGCTTTCACCTTGCACGCTAACCCCGCAGTCACGGGACCAAGGTAGTGGAGCAAACACGTGATAGGCTAAGCGCAGCTAAGCACATGTTAGTGGAGCGTAGTCGACTCCCGTGCACTGCATTGTTATATGCTTACCCGAATTTTTACCAAGGCTTGTTGGTAGTGACTTTGGTACTTGGCACTATTTTTAACTCAGTTTTTGGTTAAGGGTTTTCAGCCTCTCTAACAGGCAAACCATATTCTAATAAAACTTCGAGACGATCAACAATACGAGCAATGACACCATTTTTAAGCATTGAGGCGAATAATCCTTGATGATGTTTCTCATGAGTAAGGATGTCAGCCACCAAGAAAGCAAGTTGTTGAATGCTTAGATTATCAGTGCCGCCAGGTTCTTGGGCTAAGAGTATGTCCGTTGGTTCTTTATATTTTGAAAATCTAAACAGAGTTGAGAGTAGCTCGTTTAGCTCCTCAACAGGCTCAATATAACCATCCCACATCATTGCATTTTCATCGATATAAACTTGTTCATTCTTTGTAGGTATTTCAGGGAAAGCTTCCCTATATTGACGAACAACCTTCTCAACCAAACTAGAATCAAACAACTCGAATTTCATTAGTAGTCCTTTGTACAACGATGTGCCACATATAACGTTTGATTAAGGGACGGGATTTAGCCCGTCCCAGACAGCGTAGCGAACGGTTTGAAGCAGTAGTTATGCCTAGATCGTGAGCTTTCCATTTAGCCACCATTCCAGGTATTTAGACAGAGATGGAGCAGCCCACGTGCGGCTATCGTCTTCATGATTCCAAGCAAACACGTCATCTCTGTGTATCCCTCCCGCGTGTATAGGAAAAGCGAACTGATCGCCGTTTCCGGCGGCGGCAAAGAAGAGGAGGCAATCAAATGGCATATACAGTTCTTTAAAATCGGCGCTTCCTCTAAAACTCAGATTCTCTTCAACGATGCGATCAAGCGGCCAAACAATACCGAGACCATACTCGCCTTCGATTCCATCGGACTCTAATAGAAGAGTTTTTAGGTCACTTGTAAATTTTACGCCGAGAGCTCTTTCGGCAAGCTGGATTGCTGATTCAGAGGCGCCACCTCGAACGATTATTGCGCTGCTGTAATGCTTTACGATTTCCTGCCACATTTTATCTATCCGGCATAACACCCAGCTGCAGCGTACTCATCGCTGTTAGCTTTATCCTTGTTTATCTGCATATTCTTTGAGCAACTCGGGGAACTTGTCCTGCGGTGGAAACTTACAAAAACTATGCGCTGCGCCAGTGGTAGCCCAATCTAGTTTTTCATCCGTATAAGTTTCAATAAATGGTTTATAGGTTCGAGAATCCTCAAGCATAGTTGAGCGAACATTTACAAAATCATCCATGCCTTCGGGGCGCGTGAAAAGCCAGCTCATACAATTCTTACAGAAATAGTGTCGAGTGCTTCCATGTAGTCCACCAATAACAGGTTCTCCAGATACAATTGAAAATGCCGCGCTCGGAAATAACGAACTCAAACTAAAGGCGCTTGACGTCATTTTCTGACAACCAGTGCAATGACAAGCCATTGTCATCACTGGTTTAGCGCTAACCTCAAATCCTACCTGCCCACAACGACAATGGCCTTTAACCTTACTTGATGTACTGTTCACTAAAATTTACCTCTCAATTTATCATCTTTGGCACTTTCACCGTTCTGTAGCCAAAATATTAGAAAAGTGACTATATGGCACATAACGCCGCATTAAGGTGTGAGCA